>JAIELM010000040.1 GCA_019752975.1 Undibacterium sp.
GACGTAGGTTTGCGCAAACCACGTAGTGATCGTTTTGGCGGTCAAGTGAAAGTGGGATTGCTCGGCACCGAATTATTACTCGAAGGACCCGTGACGGAAAATCAGAGTTTTTATTTCGCCGCCAAACGCAGCCATCTAGACGCCATTTTCAAGAAAGACATCACCGACAAGGACACAGGAACGGTCTGGAGTATGCCCACATTTAGGGACTATCAAGCCAAGTATCAATGGAAAATCAATTCCGGCAACGAATTAACTTTTCACGCCACAGGAGCGGCAGATAAGCTTAAATTTTTCTTCCCTAAAGACGGTGAATTTGCCACTCACGCACCTGCGTTAGCTGGCAATTCCAGGGACGAGCAGGCGAGCAATACGCAGGCGCTGGTATGGGATTCTACTATCAATGCCACGCTTTCTAATAAGCTTGCCGTTGGCCATATGGATTTCAAAACCAAATCGGTATTCGGCTCTGCCGCTGACGTGGATCTTAAGCAAGACAGTTATTTTATTCGTGATCAATTGCGTCTGCGTGTTAACGAGCGGCATGACATCACTGTGGGCGCTGTCGCTTTCAATAATAAAGTCAAGCTCGGTCTCAACTTGCTCGATACCCGTTGCACAGAATTCGATAATACTTGCGATCTCAATGATGCTTCACGCAAGCAACAGCAAGAAAATTTATCCGTCAATTACAGTAATCTGTATCTCAAAGACCGTTGGCAATTGAGTCCTGATTTCACTGCGACTGTGGGTGTGCACTTCACCCACGATGGCTATTTGAAACGCAATTACACTGAACCACGCCTAGGCTTAGAGTGGCAAGCCGGTAAAGATACGGTATTTAATTTTGGCTATGGCAAGCACAACGAAGGGCCAGAAGGTCTGCAGTTGCTGCAGGATTTTGGCAATCCCAAACTCGGCCACGTACAGGCTCAGCATATGGTACTTGGGGTCACTGAGCGCTTTAGCGATGGTTGGTCAGCCAAGGCAGAAATCTATCAAAAGAAATTTGAGGGCTTAGTGGTAGGCGACCCTGTCCTCAATTATGTCAACGGCGGTAGCGGCACAGCCAAGGGTGTCGAATTGTTTGTTAAAAAGGATGTGACCGATAAACTATCTGGGTGGTTGTCAGTGAGTCTTTCGGAAACAAATCGCAAGAATGACGTGACTGGCAAAGAATTTAAATTCGAATATGACCAACCCGTTGTGGTCAACTTAGTTGGCAATTATAAGTTGAACGAAAAATGGAGTGTAGGAGGTAAATGGAGCTACCACAGTGGCAACTTGAATACGCCTATCGTTGGTACAAGTCATTATCCTGACGGTCGAGTGCGTCCTATCTATGGCGCAATCAATTCAGAACGTCTGCCTGCATATCACCGACTCGATCTACGTGCTGACTGGGCGTATTCAGAGCGCGCTAGCTTTTTCTTTGAAATCAACAATGCCTATAAACACCAGAATGTCGAAGGCTATCAATACTCAGGTGATTACAGCAAACGTCGAGTCGAAAGTGGTAATGACTTTATGCCGAATGTGGGATTTCAGTACAAGTTTTAAAGTGGCTTCTTGAACCGCTTGATAGACTGACTTTCCCGTAGGTTTTGATGCTGTCGCGAAAGGGGTAATTAGAGAGAAAAATCGAAAACCCCTCAACGCCGATACGCAGAAACACGGAGGAGCGCAGAACGAGGGTTGCTCCGATTTTCTCTGCGTCTTAGCGCCTCGGCGTTGCGGGGTCTTGTTTTTGCTTTTGATTTTTGGGTGCTACTTTTGTCGCGAGCTTAGGCTCAGTAGGCGCTGATGAATTTCATCATCGAGATGGAGTTTTTGCTGTTGCTTAGCGCGCAGATAGTGTTCGGTATACACATCTAAATACGCTTCCAAGATGTGTGCCGCGTGCGTCTCCCCTGCCAGTTCCATACACAGAGCCGCTACTTCGGCGGTACAGAAATGTTCATCACGCTTGGAGCGACGCAATCGATAGCGCGAAATTTGTGCCACTTGTAAACTCAGCACCGGAAAATGATCGAGGTAAGGACTCTTCTTAAAAATCTTGCGTGCTTCTGACCAAGTAGCGTCGAGAAGAATAAATAACGGTCGCTTACTTATATTTTCCTGTGCTGGTTTTTCGCCTCCCCTTTCTAACCCATTTTCGCTGCGCAATATATCGTTCACTACCCGTTCCGGCGCAACAAATTCACCCGGAAACACCACATAGGGCTGCCACTGTGGATCAGCCAAGAGCAGCAAAAGCGCCGGATCGACCTCCGTTCGCGCCCAAGCAAAAGCAAAAGTATCGGGCACAATATCGGCGATTAACCATCCGGTATTGCTAGGCTTAAGCGGCTCGACATCCGACATCAACAAACATATAGCGGCTCGAGTCGTCACCAAAGGACGGAAGGCACAAATGCAATAACTAGGAAGTAGTCGACAGCCGGCACAGCGCCCCCCATGTGGGCCACCGCGGGCAAGAAATTGGGTCGTGCTGCGAGCCAAACGGGCAGTGCGCAGACGAGAAACGGCATGAGGCAGGAGCATGGGCGCTAGTCTAGTGGTAGCAACAAGGACGTGTCAACTGGTGAACTTGAACTTGAACTCGAACGTGAACTAGAGCGACGAGAAAATTTCTCAAATTATCTCAACATTATTTAACAATGCTGTCATCCGTCTGCACTTCGCAGACGTTGAAGAGTCATGAAATAACCGCGGACTATTTCTCAAAACCAGAGTGGATGAACATGGCTGAAGCTTAGTTCAGTTTTACTGTATGTCATCTACTTCATTTCTACTTTTTGAGAGCAAAATTTATGTCCTACTTAATTGGCCAATTTACTTCCAACGATGAACTCAGCAGAGGCTACGATTCCTCTTTTCCCGATTCCAATTTTCAAGTGAGCGTCAATACGGTTTCGTTTGGCCAGCTCTCGGCTTTTGATCTCAGTGACTATTTTCAACTCAATTTAGATGGCTCAGGACACTATACCGTTTTCGTTTCTACCGATGCCATCAACAACTATAGCGCCAACCATCAATGGCTTGCCAACTCGTCTGGAGTCGCTATAGAGATTGTTGATCGTTACGGTTATCCTTTGCAAAATTTAAACTTTGCCGTCGCCCATCCCGAGGTCGATGGATCGATTAATTTCGACTATAACGGCGGCGCATCGTACGGTGATTTTTTCGTCAAAATCAGCAATCTCTCCTACGGTGTGAATGACTACGTCGTGAGCCTTAGCCATGGTAGTTTAGCGGGAATGCAAATTGATGGAACCATAGGACACGACTACCTTGTCGGCAGTAATGGTGACGACGATATATTTGCCAATGCTGGACCGGACACCATCATTGCTAGTCCGGGTGATGACATTATTTCTGGTGGTAGCGGGTTAGACACACTGATCCTTTCAGGTAAGATCAATGATTACTTCATGCAAGGCCGACTGGATCATTTTGAACTAAGCGATGAGATTGGCAATCAGGGTAAGGATACGGTTTCACAAGTAGAACGTTTGATCTTTAGCGATGGTGCAATTGCCTTAGACATCGATGGCAATGCGGGTCAGGCATATCGTTTATATGACGCCGCATTTGGTCGGCAGCCTGATTTGCAAGGTCTGGGCTTTTGGATCGATAAAATGGATGCGGGCATGAGCATCAGCTCGGTAGCACAATACTTTGTGCAATCAGCAGAATTTCAAAGTATCTATGGTCGCAATGTAAGCTCAGGTGTACTGGTCGAAGCGCTGTACCAAAACACCCTCAATCGCGCTTCCGACGCCGACGGTTTTCGCTTTTGGACTTACCAGCTCGACCATGGCAAAATGAACGCCGCTCAAGTAGTCGCTTCTTTTTCAGAAAGTGCCGAGCACCAAGCGATGATCATCGGTCAAATCCAAAACGGTATTGATTATCTGGCTTGGATGAACTAATTGAGCTAAAAAGTGCGCTAAAAAGTGAGCTACATTCCCAAAGATTTTAAGAGTTCATCATTATCATCGCCGCCGCTGCTCACTGCGGGGGCGTTTGACGAGCTTTGATTGGCCTGTTGCATGTGCAGCAGATCGTCTGGATCGAGAATTTCGCTACTGTCAAAGTCGCGCAATTGGATAAATTCAGTACGATCTATCGCCAGTTCAAGATAAAAAATATTATTATTCTCAGTAAAGAAAGAGACGCGACGTATTTCTGGCCTATCTAAAGGGGTATCAACGTTGAGCATCACCTGCTTATGGAGTACCAACATCTTAGGCTGATTTTGGGTAATATTGGTTTGCAGTTCCCGGCGAATTTTCCCCGTAAAGTCACCAACGATTTGATTCATCAGTTCGCCTAGGATATTTGCCACTTCGTCAGAAGTGAAGGAAGAGGCCAGCTCGGATTTAGGCATCCCCATCGTCAACATATATTTTTCGTAGATTTCCATGGCGGCGGCTCCGGCAAAATTCAGCACCACCAAACCTGAAAAACCACCATCAAACAAGACGAAGCAACCGATATCCGGCTTTAAACCTATTTTGGTAATTTTTTGCACCATAGCAGAGTAGTGCACATTGCTTTGTGTCGCCATGTTCAACACGCGTAGCACCGAATCGCATAAACTGGTCAAGAGATCCTCTGTTCCGTATACAACCCTGGTTTCTTCTCTACTCATTACCAACTCCTCAAAAATTGTTAGCTATCAATTGTGTTGACTTCATCCGCATTTTTGCGCGGCTTGCACACGCATTTAATCACGGACACGCTATCAGCATAGGCAATTGCATCAATGCCGTCCAGCAATTTTGCAGATATGCTGCAAATTGTGGTGAGCCAATGGTATTCAAACTGTGGGAAAACGATAGTAGCTTAATGGCTGAATAGCCCAAAAGCTGATTGTTATCGAGATGATTGGTGCGCCAGACACGATTCGAACGTGCGACCCCAGCCTTCGGAGGGCTGTACTCTATCCATCTGAGCTACTGGCGCGTGGGTATTCGCATGGTTAAGACTTATGCAAGCGCTCCTGCATCGTTATATGCTTTGCTGGAACAATTTTGCGTAGAGCCTAATTGCAAAGGAGGCGCGTATTTTAACCTAAATTTGCCCTAAGCTCTTTAGCAATTGCTCATCGACTCGGTAAACTCTTGTCTTATTTTGTGCTTTTTTATCGGGTTGGTAAGTAAGAGTGACCGATTTTTCATTCCAAAACACAAGCTTTAGCTCTATAATCTGATGTTTTACGCTTGCTAGATCTTGCACAACAAGCGATTACACACTATAGCACTTGAGGAAACTATGAGCGACGCCCACGACCAACACGAATCTGCGATTAAAACCCCTAAGCAACTCATCGTTGCAGTTATTGCCGCATTTGTGGTCCCCATTATTATCATTGTTTTGCTGGTGCAATATGTTTCTAGTGATA
>JAIELM010000547.1 GCA_019752975.1 Undibacterium sp.
TTGTTAGAACTTACGCAAAACAAACGCTAGCGTTGTTGCGTTCGCCTTGTAGTAAAAAATACAAAGTACCGCCGCGGCTCCGCGCCCCCGATTCAAGCATTCGAAGGCAGGCTCTAGCCAGCGCAATTTTGCGTAAGTCCTAATTTTATGATCGAGTAATTACGTGCCACAAAAGACGACCAACAAGCGACATAATGTGCTGAGCCATTGCCAATTTTTTTATAAGTTATTTTGTAAGTTAGCATGAAATTACAGTCAAAGTCACGAAAAATTCAGCACTATCGGCAATTTCTTGGTTTATGAAGAAGATACGTATTGGCAATAAACATACAAAAAAACAACAATTTGATTTATCTTGTTTGCAGCAAATAATCGCCTGAGTTAGACTCGTTTCGCCCTTCGCTGCTTGAGCGAGAAGTCCGCTACAAGCATACCAGTGGCACACCTAGCTCGCGTGCTTCCCATAGGCATACGAGTCCAAACAAATTGGGAGACAAAATTGAAAAAGAATCAGAGCAAATTTAAAGTTGCGAATAAAACAGATATTTTCGCAAAAAACGCCTTGCAAATTGCCGTACTACTGCTCAGCACAGCTAGCCTAGTTCAAGCGCAAGAAGCCACAAAAACTGATAAAAAAACTGAGGCAAGCCAGCAAGTTTCTCCCCCATCTGAAGTACAAACAGTGGTTATTACCAGTACCGGTGTCCGCGGTGGTCAGCGAACAGTGATTGATACACCAGTACCGATTGATATTGTCGCCGCATCCGAACTGACCAAGACCGCTCAAGGTTCACTCGACAAAGCGCTGGCTTTTCGTGTCCCGTCCTTTAGTACCGTACAAACTCCGGTCAACGATGCCACTTCCCTGTTAGATCCATATGAAATTAGAAACATGGGGCCTTCTCGCTCATTAATTCTTATTAATGGTAAGCGTAAAAATTCCAGCGCACTTCTTTACACCCAAAGCTCTCCAGGGCGAGGGGAAAGTGGTGCCGATATTTCGGCAATTCCGCAAGATGCCATTAAACGTATAGAGGTTTTGCGTGACGGTGCGTCGGCGCAATACGGTTCAGATGCCATCGCTGGTGTAGTCAATATCATCCTCAAAGATAGTCCTAATGGTGTATCGATCACTGGTAGAACTGGTGTTACCGAAAAAGGTGACGGGAAGATGCGGGCAATTAGCCTTAATCATGGCATCAGTTTAGGCGATCGAGGTTTTTTGAATTACACCATTGACCTTTCTAAAAGTGATTTATCTTCACGCTCAGGTATTGTGAGTGCCAAAGGTGAAGCTGGTACTTTCGGTGCAGATTTAGTTAAGGATGTTCAACCCTTTTTAGCGAAATATCCTGATGCCAGAAACATTAATGGTTCTCCAGCCACAAAAGCATCTAAATTTTTATTTAACACCAGATATGAAATCAGTGATGGTGTCAATCTTTATGCCAATGCGGCATTTATTGATAAAGACGTGGATAGCTACGCAAATTATCGTACCCCCTATTGGAGGACAAAAAATTATGGCTTATTCGGCAGTCCTTATATAGGTTATGTGCCGACCTTTCTTGGCAATCTAAAAGACAGCAACGCTACTGTCGGAGTCGCTCTTGAAATTGCTGGATGGGCATCTGACTTTAGCGTCACCGTTGGTAGCAATAAGCAGAAATACCGAGTCACTAACTCCATTAATCGCGATATGGAGGATGACTACTTGGCTGCGGTCGCTGCAGGAAAAACCCCGTTGCCACCCCACGGTCAACAGGCGTTTGACGTAGGCGGAACAAATTTTTCTCATACAGTGTGGAATGCTGATTTCTCCAAAGAGTTAAGCAAAGGTGTTAATAGCTACTTCGGCAGTGAAATTCGCTCTGAGAAATACGAAATTATTGCTGGAGATGTCGCCTCCTATACCGGTGCAGGTCCCGATTCTTATGCAGGAAACTCACCACGTGATGCTGGCTCATTTACCCGTTCCAACTATGGTATCTATGGAGGAACGATTTTTGACGTTAGCAAAGAACTAGTCGTTGATGCCACGGCACGATATGAAAAGTACAGTGATTTCGGCAATGCCATCGTTGGAAAATTAAGTGGTAAATACCTTGTTAGTGATGCTTTAACTTTACGCAGCTCGCTTTCTAGTGGTTTCCGAGCTCCATCATTACATCAAATCTATACCAACAAAAAGGAATACGCCTTCTCTGGCGGCACAATTCAAGTGCGTGGTCTAGCAAGTAATGTATCCAAAGAAGCTGAAGCACTACAGGTGCCCGCTTTGAAAGCCGAGAAATCGACTAATATTACATTGGGCTTGGGATTCAAACCCACACGTGACACTTCAATGACCCTTGATTATTACCACATCGATCTTAAAGACCGTATTGTTCTGGGGACCACCATCACACCAGACCAAACCAATCCAAATGCAGAATTAAATAAAATTCTAGCAAAAGTTGGCGTAGTCGGTATTTCCTTCTTCTCAAATTCAGTTGACAGCACCACCTCCGGAATTGACTATGTGTTAAGTCATCGGAATGTAAAAATTGACGATGCAAAACTTTCGTTTAATCTGTCTGGTAACTACACCTTGAAAAACGAACGTCTAGGCGCGGCGAGAAATGTTCCAGCGGTTGCCGCTGCAAAACAATCTGTGTTAACTGACGAAATTGAAGCCCTGATGTTTACCTCTCGCCCTAAGTTCAAAACCATTATTGGTGTAGAACTGGACTACCGAGACGTCAACGTAGCTTTAAATAATACCGTGTTTGGCCCCACCACGTTCCATGACGGAAGTAATGGTATCGACGACAATCTTAACATGGTTTTTAAAACAAAAACCCTAACTGATTTAGCGATTAATTATCAAATAACCAAGAATATCACTCTGGCATTTAACATCAATAATATGTTTAATGTCACGCCGTCTTGGGAATTTCAAACAACCAAAAATAAAGCAGCCGGTCAAGCCTTACTGGACGATAAATCCGTTGACGCCTCAGGCCGAACCAAACGTGAGATACAGTCTGACAACATTACGTTTGATCAGCGTTACTCTATGGTGGGATTTTCTGGCTCACATTTCAGTCAGTTAGGCCGTATCTATAACCTGTCATTGAACTACCGCTTCTAAACCTAGTACTTGTTCGTAAAAAAGAACCGCATCTGCGGTTCTTTTTTACTTCAAGCCTGCCAAATACCTCAAGCCCGTAATCGCACGGCTACCGTACCACGAGAGCATTTCTCCATCGACCAAACGCACTGGCTTGCCTAATTGTGCTTGCAACTGATCGGCATGCTCTTGAGTAAACCGATAGGGCTCAGTAGAGAGCAATACTTCGTCGATTTCATCTAGCAAAGTTTGATTCCATTCAAAAACCGGATAACGCTTTTGACTATCGGCCTGCCAGTTTTTCCAGTTTCTTAGCATCAGTTGCTGAGCGATATAAGTATCACTGGCGACCGTCATCCACGGATCTTTCCAAATACAGTAGAGCACTCTTTTGCAAGGAAGATCGGGCTGCAGTTTGGCCAGTGCTTGCTCAAACTCGGTACATAATTTTTCTGCCTGTGCTGACACCTTAAATATCCCACCGAGTAGGCGAAATAGGGCGAGGTTATCTGCAGGTTTAAGTGGATGGGTGACGATGATGTGAGGAACAAATTCAGCCAATTGCTCTACCGTGGGCTTTTCATTTTCGTCGATATTGACAATCAAATGGCTAGGTGACAGCTGACGGATTTTGTTTATATTAACGTCCTTAGTTCCACCGATTTTGGCAATGCGACTGACAAACTTCTTAGGATGGATGCAAAATCCAGTACGTCCGACTAGGTATTTCGCAAGACCTAGATCACAGATCAATTCGGTGATGGAAGGAACTAAGCTGACTATGCGAGGAATTTCACCTTCAGCTATTACTTGATGAGGTGTGCCTTGCGCGTCGATTAAGTCTTTTAGGGTGTGGTTCATGGGTGATGAAATTAGAGGTAAATAAGCCAGCGATGGGTCATACTCATGCACCTATCCCTAAAGCCAAATCCTGCACATTCAGTCAACACAAATATTTTCCACTTTGAGAAAGGGGCTAGGACTTGACTGTATGTTTAATTCTTCCGCCGCTTCCTTGGAGCCTTCAAAAATGCGCGGTCATACAACCAGTTCGGTAACACACGCAATAATTTTGCCACTACGCCCATTTGCCAAGGAATCACCGCGTAACTGGTGCCAGCGCGTATAGCCTGCACCGCTTTGACGGCGAATTTTTCCGCGGGCATTAAAAACGGCATGGTGTAATCATTCACTTGCGTCATCGGTGTCTCAATGTAACCTGGCGAGATAGTGACCACGCGTATCTTACTGCGCTGCAGCTCTACTCGCAGTGACTCGCAATAATTGATGACTGCCGCTTTGGACGCGCAGTAAGCACTTGCACCAGGCAGGCCACGTATGCCAGCTACACTAGCGATACCCACTAAGCGACAGGCCTCATGCTTGGCGTGCTGTTTCATATGTTCGATAAAGGGCGAGAAAGTCGCCACAGTGGCGAATACATTGGTGTCCATCACTTGCTTAAACACACTGAGGTCTTCGGCTAATTCGGTTATAGTACCAACCGAAATACCAGCGCAAGCAATGACTACATGAACCTTGGCGACTTTTTGAATGAAGTCAGATGCGGCACGCTCTAGAGCCTGAGCATCATTAACGTCGACGATATAGAGGTGATGTTGTTCAGGTTGTGGCAAACTTTGGCGCAAGCTTTCTAAGGCTTCACGCCTACGTCCTAGCAGAGCAAGCTGCGCACCTTGCTCTGCGTATTGCCGGGCTAAGGCAGCCCCTAAGCCAGAAGATGCGCCGGTAATGAAGACGGCTTGCACTGGCTTATTTTTTCGGCGCAGGTTTTGTCGCAGGTGCGGGCGCTGGTGCAATCACTGCTGCGGTCGCATTTTTTTCTTTGTAAACTTTGTCGACAAAATAATCCATTACTTTGAGACCTGCATGAGAATTGTCGCCTGGCTGATTGCGTGTTTTGGCGAACAAGTCGGCCGGAGAAATCATATAACGTCCATCAATCGCGATAGTCGGTACGCCATTAATTTTGTAATCGGTCATCAACTGTGACGCACGGCTGAGTTTAGATTGTATGGAAAAAGAACTGTAAATATCAGTGAATTTCTTCTTATCCAAGCCGCTCTTTTCTACATACTTCATCACTTCGGCGTCAGTCGATAAACGATTCCTATCGACGTGATAAGCATTAAAAGTCTTCATTTGAAATTCATCGACTTTACCCATCGCATCGAGGGTAAAGAAGAGTTTTTGTTGAGTGACCAACTCATGGAAATTCACATGCACGCGTTTGACAACAATTTTATCGCCTTG
>JAIELM010000553.1 GCA_019752975.1 Undibacterium sp.
TATTACTTCCCACTTAGATTACTTCTCATTGAGATTACTTCCCACTGAGCTGCAAACGCTGCACATTTTGATATGCTGTATAACTGGAGATCAGCACTTTGTCTCCTTTTTCCAGACCTGAAATAATCTCGACTTGGCGATTACTTCTGTGACCGATTTTGATGTTTCTCCGCTCAAAGGTGTTGCCGTCTTTCGCCTGCACAAACACCCAAGTACCGCCGGTATCGTTGATATATGCGCCCATGGGGAGAATCAGGGCGGGCGCGGGGTCGCCCAGGCTAATATTGGTGTCTAAACTTTGACCTGGATTGAGTTTTAATGGTGCTTCTTTAGTGAATTTTAGCTCGACTAAAAAACGTCCTTCTTTGATCTGCGGAAAAATGCTCATGACTTCCACGGCGTAAGTTTTTTCATCCATACGCGCACTACCTTTGTGTCCGACGGCAACCCGATTCAAGTAGAACTCATCGACTTGAGCCGCCAGTTTAAAGCTCTTAGGATCATCGATGCGCCCCAAGCGTTTGCCGGCGTTGACCGATTCACCTACCTGCAATTTAAAGTCAGTGAGCTTACCGTCCATGGGTGAACGCACCGCTAAATTATCGACTGTGTTGCTGACGATTTTGAGGCCATTTTGCAGTCCGTAGATTCCCGTTTCCAGTTGCTCTAAGGCCGTGCTTCTTACCTTCACTTCTAACTCGCGATTGAGTTTCTCTTCTTTGAGTAAAAATTCTTGACGCTCTACGGCATCGCGCGCTTCTTCTAATTGTACTGAGGAGATAAAACCCTGCTCGGCCAATTTAATGTTGCGTTGATGTTTTTTTCTTGCTTGATCTAGATCAAATTCCAAGGCCGATACACGGCGTTGATGTTCGCTTTTAGCGTTTTGGTCCTGCACCCGCATATTGGCTAGATTGGCGACGTTGATGGCGTACTCACCCTTTCTTTGTAATAGCTCTAAATTGCGTTGCGGATTGGAGAGGCGAAAGATGAATTGCCCTTGTTTCACCATCGCACCATCTTGCACAAAGACTTCTTCCACCCGCCCTGACTCGACCGCGTCGAGGATCACCGAGTTTAGCGGCTGAGCGTTGGCGCGCACGATAATGTCGTCCAAAAACACACCCTGCTCAACTGCCTGTATCCGCACATCGCTCTGAGATACCTGCAAACCTTTAGGAAGATATGACCAAGCTAGCACCACCAATGCAATCGCGATGACCACCAATAGGCTAATTCTAAAAATTTGCTTCTTATAATTCTTAGGAATGGGCTTATCCATTGCCGCACCGGTTACGGTATGTAAATTGACGTTGTCGTTCATGTTCACATTGAATACGATGGTTTAGTTACCCGATCATATTGCAAGCTTTGTGCCACGTCTGAAATACCGGATAAATAAGCAAAGTTGGGAGGTATTTGGAGAAAACTGTCCGATATCGAACAATGCACTGTCTGATATCGAACGATATTCATGGGACTTACGCAAAACAGACGCGAACGCTGTTGCGTTCGCCTTGTCGTACAAAGTACTGCCTGCGGCTCCGCGCTTAGTCAGCGCAATTTTGCGTAAGTCCTAATTCACTGGCGACATGTATAGACAAGAAATATAAACAACATGATTCAATGTTTAAATCTGTTTATTTTAGTAAAAATAGATGTTATAAAAAGTATGCAAAGAAAATTATTGAGCGCCCATTAAAGCAATTTTCAAAAATTTATCCTCCCTAAGCACAAATACAGAGAATTTCAGTAATTCGGTAAAAAATATACATTGAAAACGAGCAGATAAATATACCAAAGGTATATTTATTTTGATTTTATTGTGTTTAAATCCAGGCTCGCTTCCGCACCCCGCAGAAGTGGCTTCAACAATAAAATAGGGAGACAACATGAAAAAAACCACCGCGTCACTACGATTAAGTCTGCTAGCAGCCACCTTAATCGCGGCTTTCAACGTTCATGCAGCAGATCAAGCAATTAGCCAAAACCGTCTTGATTTAGGCAAAGTCGATGCCGTAATCGGTTCACTCGCACAGCAATTCGCCAATCCAGGCATTACTACCGACGCCCAACGCACAAAGACAGGCAATGGTCTAGAAACAGCGATCACCCATTTCTACAATAAAGATGGAATGGTTTCCATTTCCGGCCGCGCATCAGACTCCATCAACTCAACATTTTTCCTCAAAGGTACTAACACTTCGTTGCACGGCTATTTGATCAAACACGATAGCAAACGTGCCTACGAATACAGCACCGACGCAAACGGACAAGTATCAGTGACCGAAATCGCGATTGCCAATGTGGTTCCCGACTACCATCCTGACTGGGAAAAAGCCCATGCCAAAGCAAGTTTAGCCACACTCGCGGCGATTCATCCTAGCTATAGCAGCATGGCGAACCGTCAAGCAGTTCATATTGGTCCTTACAACAATGAGGATGTGACTACGCTGCAGAGTAAGCCGGGTAGCCCATGGGTATTTTACTTAAACACGACTGCGGTCATGAGTGGTTCTACTCCTTTAAATGGCGTGACCAAAGAAAACATGTACCGCGCATGGCAAGTTACCGCAGATCAGTATTCAATGTTCCAACTTAATATCACAACCAACCGTGCCGTCTATGATGCTGCCCGTGCTGCCAATCCTTTACGCACAGGCATCATCAATTTCGTCAATGCCGATGGTCGATCCAATGCTCCAGTTGGCTCTTTTGGTACCACTTCAGCAGGAACTTTATACCGCAATCCATCCAGTGGTTTTGACTATGGTTATGGCATAGGTATGACCTGCGCACACGAGGTAGGTCATCAAATGGGTATGTTGCATGACCATGGCGGTACGGGTGGGGAATACTTTGAAGGGCTACCTGCATTTCAATGGGGTCCTATCATGGGTAACTATTGGTTCGGTTCAGGTTGGGCCAATAGCCGCTGGACTTGGAGTAAGGGCGAATACAATACTGCGTCTAATTTTGAAGATGACCTGCGCATCATGAATGTCACCGAAGCCGTACCGTATGTGGCCGATGACAATCCTAGCGGAAAGCCTTTAGTCGTGAGCGGCACAGGCGCGATTAGCCCTAGCACAAACTGGGGACAAATCGAAAAAACCGGCGATACCGATACCTTTAATTTCAGTGTCACCGGCACAGGTGGTAAGCTGGATTTACGAATCGATCCTATAGAATATTTTGGCGACCTAGATGTCGATGCGAAAATCTATAACAGTGCAGGCAGTGTGGTGGCTAGTGTCAACAAACAAGCGGTCAGGAATGCTGAATTTGTGGCAGTCAATCTCCCAGCTGGCGACTACCGTCTAGTGATCTCCGGCGGTGCAGAGGGTACACCACAAAACGGTTTCTCCAACTACTCCTCACTAGGCTATTACGCCATGCAGGGAACCCTGACTGGCGCGATCACGCCGCCGGGCGACATCGTCCTCGCTAATGGCGTAGGTTCGGCACCACAAGCGGCCAGTTCAGGCATGACCTACTACATACTTGATGTCCCAGCGGGTCAAAGCAAAGTGGTATTTGAAACCAATGGCACCAATGGCAATGCCAATTTATACGCGCAAATGGGCACTAAACCCACCACCAGTAGTTATACCTGCAAATCCGATGGTGCAAGCAGTATAGAGGCCTGTACCATTAATACCCCAGCCGCAGGCCGTTACTACTTAGGCGTCAACGCTAGTAGCGCTTATAGTGGCTTAACTGTAAAAGCAACCTATAGTTATGTTCCTCCAGGTGACGTGATGCTCACCAGTGGAGTTGGTTTGCCGAATCAAAGCGGTGCAGTAGGTAGCATGCAATACTACGCCATTGATGTCCCCGCAGGTAAAACCAAAGTCACTTTCGCCGTCAACGGTGCGAGCGGCGACGTCGATCTCTTTGCCAGAATGACGACAAAACCAACCACAACTTCGTACACCTGTAAGTCCGATGGTCCAACTGCAATAGAAACCTGCTCAATTAATACCCCAGCAGCAGGACGTTACTACTTAGGTGTGTATGGTTACACGGCATTTAGCGCATTGACTGTGAAAGCAACAGTACAATAAATGACGATGTAAAACATTCATATTGTAAAAAAACAATGGCGGGCTAAGGCTCGCCATTGTTCTTGGATGCTGTAAATGGCTACCCTACGGCGTACTCTACGGTATACTGGCATATTTGATTTTTACAGTATGAAAGTAAGTCTATGTCCTCCGTCCCATCCTGCCCCGTATGCACCTTAGAAAATACCTACCCCGATGGCGACAATTATATTTGCGCCGATTGTGGGTTCGAGTGGCCACAAACTGCAGCAGCAGAAGAAAACAACGATGAACGCATAGTCAAAGACAGCAATGGCAACGTATTAGCAGATGGCGACGCAGTCGTCTTGATCAAAGACCTCAAAGTCAAAGGCTCGTCGACTACCTTAAAGCAAGGCACCAAAATCAAAAGCATACGCATCGTCGGAGGTGATCACGAAGTCGATTGCAAAATGGATGGGGGAAGTTTTATGCTCAAGGCCTGTTATTTGAAGAAAGTGTAAGTAGATGCTTGAACCTAAGCTGTGAGCACAAAAACCTGGCCACCCTAGGTTCAACTTGCCTACACATTTCATCGCTGCTGCACCAACAATCTCAACGCTAAGCCACCCAACACCAAGCCCATCAAATAGCGTTGCAACGCTAACCATCGTGCGTTGGCTACCAACCAGCCAGCGATGCTAGCGGCGGACAGCATAATCAAGAGATTGATCACGGAACCGATCAAGGTTTGCGTACCACCTAGGAATAGGCTTTGCACTAAGACGGAACCATTTTCTGGCACGATGAATTGCGGCAAAATCGAGATATAAAACACGGCCACTTTGGGATTGAGGAGATTCGTCAAAAAGCCCATTAAGAATAATTTTTTGGGTGTTTCGTCAGGCATTTTTCGCGCCGCAAAGGGCGAACGCGCACCGGGCTTCACCGACTGCCAAGCAAGATACAAAAGGTAAAGCGCACCTAAGACCTTGAGTCCCTCAAAAGCGAAAGGTAAGGCCAAAAACAGCGCACTAAGACCAAGAGCCGCCGAGCATACATGAACTAAAAATCCACACACCACACCACACCAAGAAATCACACCGGCCCGTCGCCCTTGACATAGCGAACGCGACACTAAGTAGATCATATTGGGCCCCGGACTCAATGCCATCAAGAGTGAAGCGCCAGAAAAAAGTAAAAAAGTATTTAGAGATATCATTTTTAGAACAGCCGAAAAATTGCGCTGGCTAGACGCAGAGTCGAAGACAGTACTTTAGTACATTAGTACACCAGGCGATAGCAACAACGCCAGCGTCTGTTTTGCGTAAGTCCTACAAAT
>JAIELM010000444.1 GCA_019752975.1 Undibacterium sp.
AGTTACTGCAGCTTCTATCATGGGAAATGGGGGAAAGGAGTAGACCTACATTATAATGTGCTAGATCCATTTATTGACTTGAGCTGTATTTTAAAAAGAATTCTATCCATGTCCATCGACTATTTAAAGAAAATACTCACCGCACGCGTGTACGACGTCGCCATAGAAACCCCCTTGGAATTAGCACCTAATCTTTCCATTCGCATGGAAAATCGAATTCACTTCAAACGTGAAGATATGCAAAGCGTGTTTAGCTTTAAGCTGCGCGGTGCTTACAATAAAATCGCTCACCTTAGCCCCGCACAGCTTAAGCGAGGCGTCATTTGTGCTTCGGCGGGCAACCATGCGCAAGGAGTGGCCTTAAGTGCCAAGCGTAAGGGATGCAAAGCCATTATCGTTATGCCCACGACCACACCTTTACTCAAAGTTAACGCGGTACGTCACCATGGCGGTGAAAATGTCGATATCGTCTTGCACGGTGAATCTTATTCGGACGCCTATAGCCATGCCTTAAGTTTAGAAAAAAAACACAAGCTCACTTTCGTTCATCCATTTGACGATCCCGATGTCATTGCCGGACAAGGTACTGTTGGCATGGAAATTTTGCGCCAACACGGTGGCCCCATTCATGCCATCTTTGTGGCCATCGGCGGTGGCGGTCTGATCTCTGGCGTGGCGGCCTATGTTAAAGCGGTGCGCCCAGAAATCAAAATCATCGGCGTACAAAGTACCGACTCCGATGCAATGGCACGTAGCATCAAAGCAGGCAAGCGTTTGGCCTTGAACGATGTTGGCCTATTTTGCGACGGTACCGCAGTCAAATTAGTTGGCGAAGAAACCTTTCGCTTAGCGCAATTGTATGTCGATGAAATCATCACCGTCGATACCGATGCCGTATGTGCCGCAATCAAAGATGTATTTCAAGATACCCGTAGCATTTTAGAGCCGTCTGGCGCACTCGCCGTAGCAGGTTGCAAGGCCTATATAGAACGCTCACAAAAGAGCCAAAAACCACTCAAAAACGAAACCATGGTCACCATCGCTTGCGGTGCCAATATGAATTTTGATCGACTACGTTTCGTCGCCGAACGCGCCGAAGTAGGCGAGGCCAGAGAAGCGGTATTTGCGGTCACCATTCCCGAGGTGTTAGGAAGCTTTAAGCATTTTTGCGAACTGATAGGCGAACGTAATGTGACGGAATTTAACTACCGTATCAGCGATAAAAATGCCGCGCATATTTTTGTTGGCTTACAAGTGCATAACCGTGAAGAGTCGGCAAAAATCGCTAAGCATTTCATCAAAAGCGGCTTTCCTACTTTAGATTTAACCGACGACGAGCTAGCCAAACTCCATATCCGCCACTTAGTCGGCGGTAAAAGCGATCTAGCTCAAAACGAACTCCTGTATCGCTTTGAATTTCCAGAACGCCCCGGTGCTTTGATGCGGTTTTTAAATAGCATGGCGCCGAACTGGAATATTAGTCTTTTTCACTATCGTAATCATGGGGCCGACTATGGACGCACCTTGGTCGGCTTACAAGTACCGAAAAAAGAAATGAAGGCGTTTAAAGAATTTTTGAATGGATTGGGTTATCGCTATTGGGATGAAAGTGCTAACCTAGTGTATAAACTGTTTTTGGGTTGAATTTCGCAGTTGAATTCAAGAATTAATTTTTTATATTAGGACTTACGCAAAATCGTGGGGTACGCTGTGCGTACCCTTGGCATTACCGACTGACGTTGCGAACCACGCTGCGTAAAATGACCATGAACACTTCCAGCAACAAACCGGAGCAATCCCAGCTAGGCAAAATCTCAGCCTATCAAACCCATTACGACCCATCACTGCTCTTCCCTATTCCACGTGCGGAAAAACGTGCTGAACTAGGATTGAAAATTGAAAACGGTATAGCAATCAATTTGCCTTTTTTTGGCATGGATTTTTGGAATGCCTATGAAGTGTCTTGGTTGAACCTACGTGGTAAGCCGCAAATTGCCATGTTGGCGGTGTATGCACCGTACGACACACCCAACATTATTGAATCCAAATCCTTCAAACTGTATCTCAACGCCTTTAACCAAACCAAGTTAGCAGGCATCGATGCCCTACTCTCCTTATTACAAAGCGATTTATCACAAGGATTTGGTGCGCCAGTACAAGTGATCATCACGCCACTGGAGCAATTTTCCAAAGCGCAGTTTCAAGAATTAGATGGACTACTATTAGATCGTTTAGATATCGAGGTTGAACACTACACCCCCGAGCCAACATTACTCAAAGCTGATCATCACCTGCCAGCTGTCGAAGAAACCTTGGTCTCCCACTTATTAAAATCCAACTGTCTAGTCACAGGACAGCCAGACTGGGCCAGTATCCAGATCCATTATGTAGGCTCGCCGATTGAGCAAGAAGGGCTATTGCGTTATCTTATTGGCTTTCGAGAACATAATGAATTTCATGAACAATGTGTGGAGCGTATCTTCACTGATATTATTCATTACTGCAAACCACAGAAATTATCCGTATATGCGCGTTATACTAGACGCGGGGGATTGGATATCAACCCCTGGCGCAGCAATTTTACGACGGCGAAGATGCCGGCTAACTTACGCACCGCGAGGCAATAAAATTTACTAGGACTTACGCAAAACAGACGCTAGTGTCGTTGTTGTCGCCTCGCCGTACAAATGTACTGTCTTCGGCGACACGCCCCCGACTAAAACATTCGAGGGCAGGCTCTAGCTAGCGCAATTTTGCGTAAGTCCTATTTACAAAGTAACTTTATGTAAAAATTACAAAATAACTTGTTTACCATCCCGCTTTGAGTTATATTTACTGTAATTGAAAAGCATACGAATACGATACGTGAAAATTTTGGCTGAGAATACAAAATCATTTTATTTGGGCGAAACACGGGATCTTTTACATCCCACGCACGCACTGCAAGGGTCTGTGATGCATCGTAGTATGTATCAAGAGGCTTTGCATCATGAAAAAGAAATTTTGGAAATGATTGCGCTCGACAATCCTCTTTCACAAATTTTGCAAGATGTCTGCGACCGCATGGAGCGCCTGCTCAATAATGGCTCTCTCTGCGCGATTATGCTCTATGATCAATCCAGTAATAGTCTTAAACTCGCTGCAGCGCCATCGTTTGACGCTGAGTTTTTTCTGGCCATAGCGGAACTAGAAATTAAAACCGGGTCTTGGAGCTGTGGCGCAGCGATCACCAACAATCGCATTCAGATCGTGGAAGATATTGATGCCAGTGCGCTTTGGGATAAATATCAGGCTATGCCAAGTCATTTTGGCATCAACTCATGCTGGTCAGTACCCATTAAAACCGCCTTCAATAGCCTGCTTGGCACAATCGATATTTATCATCACGATCATCGCAAACCTTCAATCGATGAACAAACCTTGATCATCGATGCCATGCATGTGGTGGCCTTAGCAATCGATAAAAAAAACATGGAGCAGAGTTTAGCTACCAGTGAAGAACGTTATCGCTCAGTGGTCAACAATCTTACCGAAGGTATCATGGTTATTGCCCCAGGCGGGCGCATTCTCACCTGCAACCCCAGCGCAAAACGCATACTAAAAATAGGAGAAATTGAAAAAGCTGGGCGTAGGCATCGTTACTTCAAGCGAATTTTTCGTGAGGACGGAAGTGCGATTGGGATTGGTGACGATCCCACTTCCAAAGTCTTTAAAACGGGTGAAGCCATCACCAATTTATCGATAGGCTTACAGCTACACGACAATACGGTAGCTTGGCTCTTGGTCAATGCCCAACCCATCCGACAAAGACGTGACAACAACAAAATCGAAGCGGTACTCATTTCCTTCACCGACACCACAGAAGTCAGAGAAACCGAACGACAACTGCAATACATTGCAACACACGATGCACTAACTGGACTACCCAATAGACACCAGCTACAACAGCGTCTTAGTGCCGCGTTGATGCACACTTATGAGCAAAAAGTGGCGGTGATTTTTTTAGATCTAGATCACTTCAAAAACGTCAATGACACTGCGGGTCACGCAGCTGGTGACGCACTGCTGTGCGATGTCGCTAAACGCTTAAGTTCCTGCATTCGTGCTACCGATATGCTAGCTAGACTTGGCGGTGATGAGTTTGTGATTGTGGTAGAGGAATTTGCCAGCGCCTCTCATCTTAAAGACCTCGCCGAACGCATCTTAAACAAGATGCGTGAACCTTTCATTATTGAAGAAAACCAATATCATCTAGGTACTTCCATTGGCATTAGTGTCTTTCCCCATGACGGTAATGATGGCCCCACGCTGTTGCGTTGCGCCGACTCAGCGATGTATTTAGCCAAAGAATTAGGTCGCAACAACTACCAATTTTTCACTTCTGATTTGATGATTCGGGCGCAGCAACGTTATTCCTTGGAGCGCAATTTACGTCGAGCCTTAGTAGAAAATGAATTTTTACTTTATTTTCAAGCGAAACTCAGTTTAAGTACAGGTCGCATGGTCGGTGCAGAGGCATTGATTCGTTGGAAAATGCCCAACATCGACATCGTAGAACCTGATGAATTCATTCCCTATGCGGAAGAGATAGGCTTGATTTTACCGATAGGTCGCTGGGTATTAAGCAAAGCCTGCGAGCAAGCGCAAATCTGGCGTAAACAGTACCAGATGGACTTTAAAATCAGCGTCAACATCTCTCCCAAGCAATTTCAAGATCCTAATTTACCTCAATTCATTTCTAAGGTACTACTTGATACTGGATTGCCAGCACAAGCGTTGCAACTAGAGATCACCGAAGGTTTATTGATGGTAGAAGCAGATCACCTAAGTGCTGTTTTCAAAGCCATCAAAAGCTTAGGAATCAGTATTTCTTTAGATGATTTTGGGACCGGCTTCTCTTCTCTGTCCTACTTACAACGCTTCCCTATCGACAATCTCAAAATTGATCGTTCTTTTATTCGTGAAATTCCAGAAAATCAGGACTCTGTTATCCTCACTAAGGCCATCATCGCGATGGCCAGCGCCTTGGGTATGAGCGTCACGGCCGAAGGGGTAGAGAAACGCGAACAAATGGAGTTTTTGCACGATGCTGGATGTCATGAAATTCAAGGTTACTACTTCAGCAAACCCTTGTGCATCGACGAGTTTGCCACGCTGTTACAGGAACACCAAATTACGCCAATTCGTTCTTAATCCAGAAGAATTTACTGTATTGTGAAAACAAGCCTATAATCTCATCCACGCTTTCTCAATCAACAAAAATAGAATCGCCGATAATTACAGGAACCCAGTGTGTGTTAGCGTGGCTCAAACGCTAGACATAGGAG
>JAIELM010000158.1 GCA_019752975.1 Undibacterium sp.
AAAGGAAGGACCAGATAAAGCACCCGCATTGACACCATCACCCAGCACTTGTTGTACCACTTGATGAGGCAATAAATTCGTCGTTTCTTCAAAGCCCTTACATAGCCAAACCACATTTTGTGTTGAATAGCCTTTGCATTGCGTGAGGATAGGACGCAAGCCAGCCACCGAGCTTGCGATAATCAATAGGCCGTCTTCACCGCTATGCCGCATTGCTGCAGCAAAGTCAGAGGTAGCTTGTAAGTTATTGGGAAAGCTAAATCCGGCGAGAGAACGCCGATTTTCGCGCTGCTCTTGCGCTGCCTGCATGGCGCTCTGATTACGTCCCCATAGCAGTACTTGATTTTTGCTGGCAAGGGAGATCGCCAATGCCGTACCCCAAGCACCGGCACCTAAGATGGTAATGTTCATATCGGTGCCTCTATAAACCCCAAACGTCGCTGGTTCGCACGTAACCGGTTTGCCCATCGCGATGTTTGACCTTGACCCAAGCGCCAACGGCCGGTTCTGCCATTTCTAATAAGACGTGCTTATCTGCACTAAAAATCATGGCTGCGTATTCTTCCGGGGCACTACGAATGCGTGCATTGCTTGTTTTGACGACCAAATTACGACGAGGAATTAAATCTTTGGCCTCTACCCAGCTCAGTTCGCCACTGGCATCTCGAACCCGACACCATGCGCCTGAAGTTAAAATTACTTCTACCGGCATACCTGCAGGTGCGACGGCTAGCTTGATACCGCGCGCGGTCGGCGCATCATACATAACGATGGGGGAAGCACCGACGGAGCGGTATTCTAGGGCATGTGCCATGGCCGCGAATGAACTGCATCCTAAAAGCACCAATGTAGTGATCAGACGCATAAGCGTAACCTAGCAAGATGGTTTGATGCTCTGATATCGCACTAGCGTTATCAGAGCAAATAATACGGTGATTCCCGCTAATGCTTGCGGGAACGACTTCAATAATTAGTGCGTCGTTACTGATGCAGCTTCTTCACTAGCTACTGGTGCTGCTTCGGCTGCCAAACGCGCTTGTTCTGCCATGTTGGCTAAACGCTGTTGGTAGAAAGCTTCAAAATTGATTTCGGTCAAATGAATCGGTGGGAAACCTGCACGTGAAATTGCATCTGCAATATTGGCGCGCAAGTAAGGATAAATAATGTTAGGGCAACCGATGCCTAACAATGGATCCATTTGGTCTTGAGGAATATTGCGTGCTTCGAAAATACCGGCTTGTTTGGCTTCAACCAAGAAAGCGACTTTATCTTTGACTTTAGCAGTCACAGTCACGGTTACGGTAGATTCAACAATGCCTTCAGCCAAAGGCTCAGCGGCCACGTCTAAAGTCACTTCGATACTCGGCGCTTCTTGTTCTAAGAAGATAGCTGGGGAGTTTGGTTGTTCTAGCGACAAATCTTTCAGATAGACGCGTTGAATTTGGAAAATTGGCTGCAAGGATTCGTCGGACATGTAAGACTCTCTTCTTTAAAATTCTAATAGGTTGAATGGACACAGGCCCATGGTTAAACAGCATAATGCTAAGTAGGGTCGTAAATACATTTTTCAAGACCCAAGCCTAACATTGTAGCAAGCGCATAGGAAAATCGACAAGCAAAGCTATTGTGCAGTGCACTATAAGCCAAAATACACTAACTGCTAGGCTGGCTAAGGCCCAACAGTACGTTGAGCTTACCAGCTCGATCTAAGGCCGATAAATCATCAAAACCACCCACGTGAGTGTCGCCAATATAGATCTGTGGAACAGTACGTCGCCCGGTTTTTGTCATCATGGCTTCCCGGATCGCAGGATCAAGATCGACTCTGACTTTTTCGATTTCTGCTACCCCTTTGGATTTCAATAGGCGCTCGGCCATCACACAATACGGGCAAACTGCGGTGGTATACATTACAACATGGGCTAACATTTTTAACTCTCCGTTTTACTCTTAGGACTTACGCAAAACAGACGCTGGCGTTGTTGCGTTCGCCTTGTCGTACAAATGTACTGCCTGCGGCTGCGCGTCTAGCCAGCGCAATTTTGCGTAAGTCCTAACTCTCTAGCATTGTGGCTGCTATTTTTTAGCGCTCACTTATCGTTTTCTATTTTATCGTTGGCAAATTTTGCGCAGTCCAGCCAGCGATACCGCCATCTAAACTAAAGGCCGTTTCGAATCCTGCCTTATTCAGAACCGCCACTGCTTTACCTGAACGTATGCCGCTTTGGCAGACAGTAATAATGGTATGGGTCTTGGATTTTTCAATTTCTTTCAAACGTGCTTCGAGTTCTGGCAACGGAATATTTTTGGCATTGGCAATATGGCCGCTGGCAAATTCTTCTGCACTGCGCACGTCTAAAACAAGACTTTTACCCTGGTTCATCGCTTGCGTGGCCTGCAAAGAGGACATGCGAGCGCCACGTTTTTGCAAACTTGGTACTAATAAAGCGATGCCAGAAACGATGGCGATGCCTATGATGTAGAGATTGTCGGTGATGAAATTCACAGTTTGCCCAATAGTAGATGATGGATGAGATGGTTGAAAAATCGTAAAAGTGCGTTGAAAGTTTGTTGAAAGTTCGTTGCAACTAAGCGCCTCATTATAAAATAGAAGCTGAAAATAGTTTTGAACTCCTCCAAATTTATATAGCATAAGAAAATCATGTACAAAATCGTATTGATGCGCCACGGCGAATCCACTTGGAATCTCGACAATCGCTTTACTGGTTGGACCGATGTTGACCTCACCGAAAAAGGTATAGCAGAAGCGCGTCAAGCGGGCGTACTCTTAAAAGAAGCGGGTTATTCCTTTGACCTTGCTTATACTTCGGTACTCAAACGGGCGATACGCACGCTCTGGGGTACCTTAGATGAAATGGATCTCATGTGGCTGCCAGTGATCAATGATTGGCGCTTGAATGAGCGTCACTACGGCGCTTTACAAGGATTAAATAAAGCCGAAACTGCCGCCCAATATGGCGACGAACAAGTTTTGGTTTGGCGTCGTAGTTACGATACCCCACCATTAGCCTTAGCAGAAGATGATGTCCGCACTTCATTTCACGACCCGCGTTATGCCAGCCTTGAGCGCGCGCAAATTCCCTTGACCGAATGTTTGAAAGATACGGTAGAACGTGTTGTACCTGCTTGGAATGACAGCATCGCGCCAGCCATACGCGCAGGCAAACGCATCTTAGTATCAGCGCACGGGAACAGCTTACGCGCTTTAATCAAAATGTTAGACGGCATTAGCGATGCCGACATCGTCAACTTAAACATCCCTAACGGTCAACCTTTAGTGTATGAATTAGACGCAGATCTCAAGCCGATAAAAAGTTATTACCTTGGTGATCAAAGCGCCATTGCTGCGGCTTTGCAGGCGGTCGCAAGTCAAGGAAAGGCCAAGTAATTGTCGCCTTGCGCCCTGACCCGAACGGTCATTTTGAGCTTTATCATCTCTGCTGCCAGCATCAGCTCCGCAGCAGAAACCCCGCGCGCCAAGGAAAAGAAGCAAGCCGAAGCGGCACGTTCTGAGCTATTACAAAAACTCAACGCACTCAAAAAAGACATCAGCAAAACCGAATCCGCCAAAGAAAAGGCTAGCGATGCCTTGGAGGATTCGGAAGAAGCGATTTCAGAGACGAACCGCTCCTTACGTGAATTGCAAACCGAGCAGCAACAAGCGCAAAATCGCTTACAACAACTGCTTCTCGAACAGCAGCGGCTAGATCAAAAAGTCACTTTGCAGAAAAAACAGCTCTCCGATTTATTGCGCAGACTGTATATGCACGGCGATAGTGACAGAGTGAAATTGCTGCTCTCGGGTGACAATCCCAATCGTATCAATCGCGATTTACATTACCTCAGTTACATCTCACAAAGCGAAGCCAAGCTGATCTCCGCCTTGCGTGCAAGCTTAGAAGAAGTGGAAAAAAACGCGCAGGCAGCGCAAGTCGCAAAAGACGAATTGGATGAAATTGCGCAAGAAGAAAAAACCCATAAACAAACTTTAGAAAAGGAAAAAAAACAAAGAGCCGTCGTGTTAAAAAACATCGCTGGAAAATTACACGCGCAAAAAAAGGAAGCAGAAACACTACAAAAAGACGAACAGCGTTTAAATAGTTTGGTCTCACGTCTCAACAAGCTGATGGAAGAGCAAGCCAAAGCTGAACAGGCCAAAATAGCACTGGCCGAAAAACAACGCAAAGAAAGATTAGCCGCCGAGCTCGCGCAAAAACAAGCGCAAGCAAAGAAATCTGGAAAAGTCGAGACCTCACCTGAACCGGTAGAAGAAAAAACCACCAGCGCGCTCCCGAGCACACTAGAAGGTGCCGCATTCGCTCGACAAAAAGGGCAATTGCACCTCCCCGTTAAAGGCGAGCTGATCGCCAAGTTTGGCAGTAAGCGCGGCGATGCACCAAGTTGGAAGGGCTTATTTATCAAGGCAGAAGAAGGCAACGAAGTCAAAGCCATCGCTGCGGGAAAAGTGGTCACCGCAGCTTGGATGCGAGGCTATGGCAATATACTGATATTAGATCATGGTGGTTATTATTTAAGCTTATATAGCAACAACCAAGCCGTGTTAAAGCATGTAGGCGATACCGTGAAAGCAGGGGAAGCGATTGCCTATGTAGGTAACAGCGGCGGCAATGAAGAAACAGGACTATACTTTGAAATGCGCTATAAGGGACAAGTGTTTGATCCTTTGACTTGGATTAGTCGATAAATTGAAATTGAAATGACTCTAGGATAAACATGAGCAGCATCACCGACAACAATAGCAACAATGGCAACAATAAGATGAATACCAAACTCAAAAATTTCAGCTTAATCGGCCTAGGCGTCCTAGCCGGCGTCGCCGCTTCTTTGCAGTATTCCGCACTGGCACAAAAGGGCGGTGCAACGCCTTTGCCGCTAGAAAGACTAGGCGAGTTTTCCGAAGTCTTTGGCATGATCAAGAGCGACTATGTAGAACCAGTAGACGATGATAAATTATTGAGTGAGGCCATCAATGGCATGGTCGCTTCACTTGACCCGCATTCCGCCTACTTGGATAAAAAAGCTTTTAAAGAACTACGCGAAGGCACCGAGGGTCGCTTTGTCGGATTGGGTATTGAAGTAAGTACCGAAGACGGCTATGTCAAAGTGATCTCGCCAATAGAAGATTCACCCGCTTTTCGCGCTGGAATATTGTCCGGCGATTTAATCACGCGGGTCGATGGAGTGCCAATCAAAGGGCTAAGCATTGATGAAGCAGTCAAAAAAATGCGCGGCGAGCCCAATTCAAAAGTCACGCTCACGATCTCCAGAAAGACCGAAGAT
>JAIELM010000271.1 GCA_019752975.1 Undibacterium sp.
TCGGCTCACGCGCTCGCGTGATGCGCTAGTGGCAGATTTGCCTGGTTTAACTCGTGATCGTCACTACGGTGAGGGACGGGTTGGTGAGCGGCCTTTCTTGGTTATCGATACAGGTGGTTTTGAACCAGTAGCCAAAGAAGGCATCATGCATGAAATGGCAAAACAAACCAAACAGGCTGTGGCTGAAGCGGATGTGATTATTTTCTTGGTTGACGGTCGGCAAGGTTTAACGCCGCATGACAAGACCATTACTGATTTTTTGCGTAAATCAGGCCGTTCGGTGATGTTGGTCGTGAATAAAGCTGAAGGTATGCGCTACAGCGCGGTGGCGGCAGATTTTTATGAGCTAGGCCTAGGTGATCCATATGTGATTTCCTCAGCTCACGGCGATGGAGTGGCTGATTTGGTAGAAGAATCGCTGAACATCGCTTTTGCCTCTCGACCTGCGGAAGTAGAGGAAGATCAGAGTAAAGTCAAAGGCATTAAGATCGCAATTGTTGGTCGCCCAAATGTTGGTAAGTCCACCTTGGTGAACACCTTGTTAGGTGAAGAACGTGTGATTGCATTTGATATGCCAGGCACGACTCGTGATTCGATAGAAATACCGTTTGAGCGCGATGGTCAGCAATATACTTTGATTGACACTGCAGGTATTCGACGACGCGGTAAAGTATTTGAAGCGATAGAGAAATTCTCCGTGGTCAAAACTTTGCAATCCGTTTCAGAGGCCAATGTGGTTTTGCTGCTGCTTGATGCGCAACAAGATATCTCAGAACAGGATGCACATATTGCCGGATTTATTTTGGAATCCGGTCGCGCCTTAGTGGTCGGCGTCAATAAATGGGATGGTCTACAAAGCGATAGACGCGATGAGATTAAAACCGATATCGAGCGTAAATTAAATTTCCTTACTTTCGCTAAGTTTCACTTTATCTCGGCGCTTAAATCTACCGGACTTCCGCCATTAATGAAGTCGATAGACGCGGCCTATGCAGCGGCGATGGTGAATCTGTCGACGCCTAAGCTTACCCGCGCCCTAATCGAAGCGGTAGAGCATCAACAGCCTAAGCGTAAGGGCTCTATTCGACCCAAGATGCGCTATGCCCATCAAGGCGGGCAAAACCCACCGATTATCGTTATTCATGGGAATGCTCTGGATGCGATTGGCGATGTGTATAAGCGCTATTTGGAAAAACATTTTAGAGAAACATTTTCACTCACTGGAACACCACTACGAATTGAAATGCGTTCAGGGAAAAACCCCTTCATGGATGGTAAGAAATAAGGCTTAAGAACTAAGGGGCATTTGAGAAATTGCCATCCTATGGTATCGTTTTGACTTTCGGACACTTGAATTTAGGTGGAAGTGTCCCCAACTCCGAATCACTACAACAGCACAACAACAGAAATTGGAGAAGTTATGAGTAATAAAGGGCAACTGTTACAAGACCCGTTTTTAAACGCACTGAGAAAAGAGCACATCCCTGTCTCAATCTATTTGGTCAACGGTATCAAATTACAAGGGCACGTAGAGTCCTTTGATCAATACGTAGTGTTGCTCCGCAATACGGTAACTCAGATGGTGTACAAACACGCCATTTCTACTGTCGTTCCTGCACGCGCGGTCAGTATTAATTCAGAGCCAGAAGCAGAGTAACAGTGTCGGAACAATTTCTTGATTAATTCCTTGATTTTTATTTGTTATAAATCTTCATTTCAGTTCATATGCGCGCCGCTCTAGTCGGCGTGGACTTTGGCAAAGCCGATTTTGCCGCAAGTTTGGATGAACTTTCTCAGCTCTCGCTCACAGCAGGGGCTGAGATTATCACAACTTTCGCTTGCAAGCGTTCTAGTCCTGATGCTGCATTATTCATCGGTTCAGGTAAAGCTGAAGAAATCGCCGCTGCTGTGGTGGATTTCAGCTTAGATATCGTCATTTTTAATCATGCCTTGTCACCTGCCCAGCAAAGAAATTTAGAACGTAATTTGAAGGTCAGTGTGGTTGATAGAACCAGTCTGATTCTCGATATTTTTGCTCAACGTGCCAAGAGTCACGAAGGTAAAGTGCAAGTGGAGTTGGCTCAGCTACAGCATTTGGCAACTCGTTTAGTGCGTGGCTGGACTCATTTGGAAAGACAAAAAGGCGGCATTGGTTTGCGCGGCCCAGGGGAGACTCAGTTAGAAACAGATAGACGCTTGCTTGGTGAGAGAGTGAAAATGCTCAAGGCGAAAATGGAGAAACTGCACAAGCAAAGGGAAACCCAGCGCCGTTCACGTGGCCGCAGTAAAACATTTAGCATCTCTTTGGTCGGTTATACCAATGCCGGAAAATCCACATTATTTAACTCACTCACTAAAGCGGGTACATATGCGGCAAATCAATTATTTGCAACACTAGATACAACATCTAGACGACTTTATCTGGAAGACGTTGGCAATATTGTGGTTTCTGATACAGTGGGGTTTATTCGCGATTTGCCGCATCAATTGGTGGCTTCGTTTCGCGCTACCTTAGAAGAAACGATACACGCTGATTTGTTGTTGCATGTAGTAGACGGAGCAAGTGCGGTCAGGGCGGATCAAATTGAGCAAGTTAATCACGTACTTAAAGAAATTGGTGCAGATCATATTCCTCAGTTATTAGTCTGGAATAAGATCGATCAAGCGATGTTAGAGCCAGCAATTTCAAGAGATGAATATGGTAAAATCGATAGGGTTTTTCTCAGTGCAAAAACTGGTCAGGGCTTAAGTTTGCTGCGCAGCGCTCTGGTCGAACTGATGCGCGAACAAGGCTTAGAAGCCGAGGTGCCACAAGTTTTGCCTTAGCGCGCTTGTGGTTTCCAAATTAAATCAAATAATTCAACTTTGTGTGGGTAATGAACGTATGCGAATTCCCTTTTTGAAGCGACTTAAGCCGCTTTTATCTTCGAATGACCCCGAGCGCGGTTCAAAAGAAGATAGGACGGAAGGAAAAAAAACCGAAGATGGTCCGCCAGATTTGGATCAGTTGTGGCGCGATTTTAACCAAGCGATTAATCGTTTGTTGGGGAAAAATGGTGGTGAGGGTGGAGGGAATACACCTAACCGCGGTAATGAGGCGAATGTTTTTAAAATCGCCCTTAGTTCTGTATTGTCTTTGATCGTCTTCCTCTGGCTGGTGAGCGGTTTTTTCATGGTTGGCGAAGGTGAAGCTGGACTGGTGACTACGTTCGGTAAATATGACTATAAAACCGGAGCGGGTTTTAATTGGCGTTGGCCTAGCCCCATCCAAGCGCATGAGATCATTAACGAAAAAACTGTGCGAACGATAGAAATCGGTTATCGCGGCAATGTCAAAAATAAAAAAGACAGAGAGTCTTTGATGTTGACTGACGACGAAAATATTATCGACATTCAGTTCGCGGTGCAATATACCGTCGGCAATGCGGTCAATTGGGCTTACAACAATCGCGATCAAGAAAAAATGATCAGTCAAGTGGCGGAGACTTCGATTAGAGAAATCGTTGGTAGGAGCACGATGGATTCTGTGCTTTACGAAGGACGTGAAAAACTTGCGAGAGACATGAAGCCTTTAATGCAAACAATTTTAGATCGCTATAAATCTGGCGTTAAAATCGACAACGTTACCATGGCCACGGTTCAACCGCCTGAGCAAGTTCAGGTGGCATTTGATGATGCGATGAAAGCAGTACAAGACAAAGTACGGCAAAAAAACGAAGGCCAAGCCTATGCCAACAATGTTATCCCAAAAGCCCGTGGTGAAGCTGCGCGTATTTTGCAAGATGCAGAAGGCTATCGTTCCAGCATAGTCGCTAATGCAGAGGGAAATGTGGCTCGGTTTAAACAAGTTTTAGTGGAATATCAAAAGGCGCCCGCGATTACTCGTGATCGCATGTATCTTGAGACCATGCAACAAATTTTTTCTAACACGAGCAAGTTAATGATGGATGCCAAGTCGGGTAACAATATGCTCTACTTGCCATTGGATAAGTTGATGCTTCCGTCGGATGGTGGTGCGCAGAGAACGCCCGCAGCAGGGAGTGGGCCAAGTGCTGATGCGGTGACAACCATCGAGGTACATGGCAATCGCGATGCAAAAGATAGCCGATCCGAAAGTCGTGCACGCGATCCGCGTGACAGAGAGGTGCGCTAATGAATAAATTAATTACTGTTTTAGTGACGTTAGGCGCAGCATTATTGCTTGCTTATTCTTGTTTTTTTGTAGTGGATCAAAGGTCACACGCGATCGTGTTTGCCTTTCGTGAAATCAAAGCGGTGACGAGTGAGCCAGGGCTGCACTTTAAACTTCCATTGATTCAAAACGTGGTGTATTTGGATAAGCGTATATTGACCATGGAATCGAACGAGGCTGAACGCTTTATTACCGCAGAAAAGAAAAATATCCTAGTTGATACCTATGTCAAATGGCAGATCGATAATCCTAAATTATTCTATGTGAGAGTCGGCGTAGACGAAGCAAGAGCACATGTTCGTCTATCTCAAATTCTCAAAGAAGCTTTGAACAATGAAATCACTAAACATTCAGTCAGAGATGTGATTTCTGGCGAGCGTGATAAGGTGATGCAGGCGATTAAAAAAACCATTGCCGATCAAGCCGAGCAAATTGGTGTAAGCATTGTCGATGTTCGTCTTCAGCATGTGGATTATGTGGGTGAGATTAATGATTCGGTTTATGAGCGTATGAAAGCGGAACGCAGCCGTGTCGCTAATGAATCGCGTTCCACTGGTTTTGCTGATTCAGAAAAAATTCGTGCAGATGCTGACAGGCAAAAAGTGGTGATTTTGGCTGAAGCAACCAAAGAAGCTGAAACCATTAAAGGGAAAGGTGATGCTGAAGCGGCGAGTATTTACTCTCAAGGCTTTGGTCAAAGTCCAGAATTTTATAAATTTTATCGTAGCCTAGAGGCGTATCGTGCTAGCTTTAAAAATAAGAGCGATGTGATGGTGTTGGATCCGAGTTCTGAATTTTTTAAATATTTTAAAGCGCCGGGTGCTTCTACATTGAGCTCTGGCGGTAAAAAATAGTATTCAATTTGATGTGATAAACCTGATGGACTGCATCTCAAACGGGCTGCAGTCTTTCTATTTTTTAATTTAAGCAAAATAGACACGCATGCCAAACTGGCTCCTACCCGAAAACATCGCCGATGTACTCCCTTCTGAAGCACGTAAGATAGAGGAGTTACGTCGTCTTTTGTTAGATAATTTCCGTTGTTATGGCTACGAGCTTGTAATGCCACCGCTACTGGAATACATAGAATCCCTCCTGACTGGAGCAGGTCAAGA
>JAIELM010000238.1 GCA_019752975.1 Undibacterium sp.
AAAAGGAATCCTACCTCGCTTCGTCCTACCCACGCTTATTGGGCACCGCACGGACACTGTATCGCCTCGCACAAGAAAAAACCAAACCGGATGCAGAGCGCCGCGCCGGATTCCAAAATCGCGACCTGCCGCGCTTCAAAGCCAGTGTCGATGGTATCGAACGCAGCTACGATGAACAAGTCGATAAAGCTTTGGTCATGAATAGCCTAGTTAAATACGCAGCGCAATCAGCAGCTGATCGCAATGCTAATTTTGACCATGCTGTCAATATCAAAGATGGCATGCGCAAAGACGAATTGAAAGCCTTATTAGATCAACTCTACGCTGGCAGCCAATTAAGTGATAAAGCGACCCGAGCAACATGGTTAGACAAATCAGTTGAAGACTTCAAAGCCAGCAACGACAGCTTCATCAAGGCCGCCGTCGCCATGTATGAAGAAGGCATGAAACGCGAACTAGCCGACTTAGAAACCGCAGGCAACTCCCAACAAGCCTATGCCACCTACATGAAAGCCAAAATCGCCTATATGAAGAGCAAAGGACTGGCCGTCTATCCTGATGCCAACGGCACCTTGCGCGTCACCTTCGGTAAAGTCGCCAGTCGTGATTTTGGCGCAGACGGTACTACCTGGACCGCCTTCACCACGGTCAAAGGGGTAGCAGCCAAAGCCACAGGCAAGGGCGAATTTAATGCGCCAGCCAATCAGCTAGCGGCGATTAAAGCCAAAGACTTTGGTCATTACGTAGACCCAATTTTAAAAACAGTTCCTGTCAACTACCTAGCCACTCTAGACATCACTGGCGGCAATTCTGGCTCTGCGGCCTTAAATGCTAAGGGTGAATTTATTGGCCTCGCCTTTGACGGCACCTTAGATTCGATCATCGCCGATTGGGACTACAACAAAGCCTCTAGTCGCTCTATCCAAGTTGACTTACGCTATATGTTATGGCAGATGAAACATGTGGACAAAGCGGATAATTTATTGAAGGAAATGGGAGCGGAGTAAGCGCCCTCAAAGATAGCCAAAAACCACGCAATTTTTGCGTGGTTTTTTAAGTATTTTAAAAAGCATTTTCATACAAAAATCACCCGCCGTATATTGCCTGCGCTATAATTTCCGACCCTCGAAATCAAATTCAAATCTCGATTTTCCAGAACAATATCGACAGTTCTACAACATTACTACATTTAGGCAAAGCTTTGACCACCTCATCCAAAACCGCAGTATTTACCATTGTTTCACTCAATTATGGTGCCTTTGCAAAAACCTTGATGCACTCATTGCAAGAAACGCATCCCGATTGGGATAGACATGTATTATTTGTCGATCGATGCACTGACCTCAACGCGATTAGTCATCCATTGTTCACTGCGACGATGATAGAAGCTCTGCCACTTCCTCGCATCAAAGAATTTTTATTCCGGTATGGCATCATGGAATTAAATACGGCGGCGAAGCCCTACATGTTTTCGCACTTACGCCGCTTGGGTTATGAGAACATTGTGTACATAGACCCAGACATCTTGGTCGTCGATCGACTTAGCGACGTCGAAGCACTGCTAGGACAAGGCGCCACCGGCGTACTAACGCCACATTTAACCGCACCACTTGAAGACGAACGTGTACCGAGCGAACTCGACATCATGCGCGCGGGTGCCTACAACCTTGGCTTCTTAGCGCTTGGATCAACGCCCCAAGCAGATCAATTCATCCAATGGTGGGAGAGAAAACTTGAGCACGGCGCGGTGTCAGATCCTGCAAAAGGACTATTCACGGATCAAAAATGGATAGACCTAGCACCTGGCATGTTCGACGGCTTTGCCATTTTGCGCAATCCCGGCTACAACGTCGCCTACTGGAATCTACCTCATCGTTGCGTCACTCAACAGGGCGGAAAATGGTTCGCGAACGACCAAGCTTTGCGTTTTTTCCACTTCAGCGGATTTGATCCAGTCAATCCCAAACCATTCTCCAAACATCAAGATCGCCTCACTTTAGAAACCATAGGCGACGCGAAAATATTGGCATTGGAATATGCGCGAAAAGTGATAGAAAATGGTTTATCCTCTTCGCGTAAAACGCCCTACGCATTCGGCCAATTTTCGAATTGCGTCGGCATACCAAACGCGCTTCGAGTTTTGTACCGCGACGATACGAATGTACGTTTTCAGGCTGGAGAAAACCCTTTTGAAGCGGCAGACTATTTTATCCACGGGGAAGCTGGAGACCTTCCGGTCATTCTGCGAGCCGTTTGGATTGAGCATCTCCACCTACAACGTGCATTTCCCGACCCACTAGGCGCCCATCGCATCGCCTACTACCATTGGTTTGCCGACAAAGGCGCGATTGAAATTAACATTCCCGAAGCCTACGTACTACCTATCCGTGACGCCCTAAAAGTCGCTTTAGAAACTCAGCAAAAAAATATCGCTCACCCTATTCCTATCCACCAATTACCTAACTATAAACCGTCAATCTGGGCACGTGGTTTGGTGTTCATGCACAAACGTGTCACAGGCGGTCAACTCGGGCATGCACGCCTTAGCCAATATCAGCAGATAAGCAACTTCGGTGATTTCCTACGTTTGGGTTATGCGCAATTTCTCGGATCAAAATGGGCAGAACGAATCGGCATGGGCAGCCGAGGTCACGCCAAATTCGACCCCCTACTGCTTAATCTTCCTTACAAGACCAGTGCAAGCAATCCCAGTGTGATTTTTCCTAGGCGTCAATCGCACAGCTTTTCCGGCATTTATATTGAAGAAAATCAACGTAGCCTATGGATGAGTAAGCAGGCACGCTTCTTTGTTAAGCACGCCCCAAATAACAAACTCAAGATCCAATTGGGAGACTTTTCAAGCTTATTTGAAACCGCATTTGGCCAGTCAGGCTTAAAACTTTCGGTAGGCTTCAACGAATTGCCACGTCAAACAATAGACATTACTGCGCAGACGTTCGAAGCAGAAGTCGACATTGAACATATGCCAAAACAATGGCCTGCCATCTTACATCTCACGCCTTCAGATTCCTTTATACCCAAAGAATTAGGCCTCAATGAAGACTCTCGCCAACTTTCCATTTTATTGAAATCTATCCACCTCGGAGACCAAAAGATATTTGATGTAACTACCATCTCCGGCGCAGCAAAAAATAATTCTGAAGATATCAATATCGTCGCGGGCATCAACTTAATCGGCTATGCACGCTCTGAACATGGTATCGGTCAATCACTACGGCAATTTGCCACCGCACTAGACGCGTCAAGGATTGATTACGAGGTCATAGAGTTCAACAAAAATAATCTTAGCCGTACCCAAGACGGCACTCTAGAAGACAAATGTGTTGAAGACGGAAAGTATGGGATCAATATATTTCACATTAATGCCGATCAAATGGAAGAAGCGGCGTTGCACCTCCCTAGCCATTTATTCTCGCGTTACAACATTGGCTATTGGCATTGGGAATTACCTGACATGCTCGCTGAGCATTTGACGGGCTTTAACAATCTCAATGAAGTCTGGGTACCTACCTCATTTGTACAGGAGGCAGTAGCAAAAATGTCTCCGATTCCAGTCATCAAAATTCCGCATGCCATTCACTTCGAGCCTTCCAATCATGCCGTTCGCAGTTACTTCGATTTACCAGAGTCAAAATTCTTATTTTTGGTAATGTATGATTTCTCATCCTACCAAGAACGCAAGAACCCAGATGCGAGCATACGCGCTTTTGAATTAGCTTTTAAAAATGCCTCTGACGAAGTGGGTCTTGTCATTAAAACGCAAAATTCCCAACATCATCAAGCCGATTTTCAAAAACTAAAGCAACGTTTAGCAAAATACTCCAATGTGATTTGGATAGACCGAACTTTGACACGACAAGAAGTCTACGACTTGCAAGCTGTGTGCGACTGCTATGTATCGCTACATCGCTCAGAGGGTTACGGACTAGGGCCTGCGGAATCCATGTTCTTAGGAAAACCTGTCATCGCCACTAATTGGTCAGGAAATACTGAATTCATGCATCAACATAATTCGCTACCGGTTGACTACCAACTCGTCAAAATTGAACGTGATGTAGGAGTCTATAAGGCTGGCAATACGTGGGCTGAACCATCCGTCGATCACGCTGCAAAACTTATGCATCAAATCGTTAACGATACTGAATTGCGCAACAGGATAGGCAAGGCGGCGGCAAAAACAATGCGCGACGAATATAGTCCGTCCACCATTGCAAAACGCATCCAACAACGATTGAATTTCATACAAAACGACATCATAGGTAAAACCAATATTTAACCAAGATTTTCCAGTAGTACGCGAGATAAATCGAGATTATCGTTATTATCATTGGACGAGCCGAAAAACCTGAATCAACCGAAACAACCGAAAGACAGACATGCTTTGGATCCTCGGCTCCTGCTTTTTTTTCTGGTTGATTTTCCGCGAGCTGATTAGTCGCAAAATCGCCGCTCGCGGGTTCGATCATCCTGATCCTACGCCCATCTCCAAACTTTATCTCGCGATACTTTTAGCGATTGCTTTACTCTGCGCTTGGACGCCCTATCGTTACTGGCGTTTTGAGCGCTTCTTAACATCCAAAGCCAATTTACTTACCGCACCGCAGCGCACCACTGTGCACTGCAATACGGTGTTTGATACTTTTTTTGATCGTGAGTATTTCGCAGCTGGTCATGCTAATTTTGAAACCGGAGAAATTGTCTTCCAACATCCCTGGTGTGGCACCTTAATGGATTACCTCAACCACCCCGAAAACGCAGACCCCAAAGAGCTTTTCAGTGTAGTCATGTTCGCCCACGAAAGCATGCACGTCCGAGGCGAACACGACGAGGCAAAAACAGAATGTCAGGCAGTACAAAGAAGCTATCGCACGGCAAAAATACTAGGCGTACCAGACCACATCGCCAAACAAAATGCCCTCAATTACTATCACAATTTTTACCTAAATCGAGGAAAAATGGGCCAAATGCAAGAGGCCTATTTCTCAGAACAATGCGCCCCGGGCAAAGCCTTAGACGAACATTTGAGTGATTCTACTTGGGCCGTGGATTAGCATAAAACGATTAACTTAATGAAAGTAAAGTACAAAGCCTCGGGCAGTGCAACATCGGTTAAAATACGCCCCTTACAGAAACTTAGTGAAACTTCGTGAAACTTCGTGAAATTTGGCATCAAACTGCATAGCGCCAAATTACATAGGCATTTTTAATAAAGGTCAGTCCATGTTAGACAATCTCACCCAACGTCTCGCCAAGGTCGTTAAAACCATG
>JAIELM010000077.1 GCA_019752975.1 Undibacterium sp.
CACTTGATGTTAAGGAAGTTGATGGTATTTCTAGGGGCACACGTTGGCGACCTTTGAATGAAGTAGACAAAAATAAACCCAGATTTTCCATTAGAGATTAATCAAGGTGAATAAAGTGGTGTAAATTTAGCGGGTAATTCGAAGGTTTTTGAGGCATCCCATAAGCCTTGCATCCACTCTCGATGTTGCATTGCTAGTGCTAAATTAAGGATGGATTTTCGTGCTTCTGTGTTGATGTAAGCGGGTTTGGCAAAGAGCTTATAGCGTAAGGTTTGCAAGGTGTGTTGTATGTTGTTAGAAGAGTGTTTTGTGGTGCTGGTTTTGAGTAAAACTTGACGCATTAAACTCATTAAATTGTAGGCTAACATGACCGTATTTAACACCGCTTCAGTTGCCCAAAAATCCTGCATATTAAAACTGTCTGCCGCAAAATCATATTTCAATTCTTTGATCCGATTTTCACAATCAGCACGACCGCGATAAGTCCGCCAAATAACGACGGCAGGCAAATCTAAATCAGTCACTAATGAAGAAAATCGGTACTTGCCAATCACAGGATCATCGGCAAAAAGATTCAAAGTTTTACCTTTTGGCGCAAGACGTTTTTCTATGTGCTGACGGATACCGATGACCCAACGTGGCTTCTCCCACGGGTTGGCTTGATACTGAAAACGACAGAGTTCTATACCCTCGACAGGTTGATTTTTTTCATCTAAAAGTGCCCACCATCCCTGCGCTTCTACCAGTGCTCTTTGTAGTGGCTGATTTTGCTTTAACGCGATGATGTAATGGTACTTTTCCTCCTCTAAATGAGCTAAAAATTGAGCATCAGAAAAACCACTGTCGGCACGAATTAATGCGACCCTTTGCGACCCTAAACGATGCAAAGTATTGGCCAAAAATCCCTGCACATTATTAGCTGAACCGCTATCGCCAGAACGTAGCCAACAATTGGCAATCATGCGCGTGTCGGCGACAAATGCCATCAATGGATGACGACTAACTCGCCCTCGCTTGGCGGGATTATAGCCGCGCGCCGTTCCTTCTTGCGAACCGTAACGTGTCATGACGGTGGAATCTAAATCGAGGGTGATGCCGTTGATGTTGATTTGATTGAACATCCATTGATACAGCGCATCCATCACCGTTTCATTTGTCTGTTGATCGAACTTTTTAAACAGTCGCATTACCGCTTTAAAATTCGCCATTTTTTTAAAACCAAACAACTGCTTTAATACGGGATCGTGGCGCGTGACTTCACCATGTTCAAAACGGTTCGCACCACACCAAACCGAGAGCATAAATTGAGTCAATAATTGTTCCGGTCGATAGCCGCGATTGCTCTGCGGTTGAGGTAAACCGCAGCTCGTTAATGCCTGCTCAAATCCTGATGGTCGAGCAAGCGTTTCATCAACCCCATGCCGCCCCACGCAGTAATTTCTTTATCGGTAAAACGAAGCTCATATCCCATGATTTCACCTGCACTAAAAAAGTGATGCGTCATCTTAGCCGAAAAATACCCTGAATTTCAATGAAATCAATAACTTGTTCTAATGGCTTCCATTAGAAATTGGTGCCTAATGGAAAATCTGGGATAAATTTGAGTCGCAAGCCGGTGGAAAACGATGGTCAAATAAAGGGATAATTGAGGAGCATGAAACTTACTGGGCGACAAACTCATAACGAGTAAGGGTAGATCGTGACGCGAAGCGGCCGCGATCTGACCCGTTTGTTGGACGAGCCCGTTTTATTTGTTGGTTTTTTGGGGTGGGGGCTATGCAAATAGCTTTTGCAAGCAGGAGGATTTTGAGTAGAACGATGCTGCCTTAAAAGTTCTTGTCATCGATTTAGTTTAACAGCACAGCCATCTTTTTCAAATCACCATCGAATGAGGTATTTTCAGCTTTGATTTCGCTAGATTTTACTGTATTTAGGGCGAGCGAATGCAGCCACCGTCTAGTGGTTTTCAAGCGCGAGTGCGTGCCGCTTACATCATGTTCTCCTTAGTTTGTCGCACTTCATCTGGCATCGAGCACGCCTTCACCGATGACCATGTAGACGCTTTGATTCGCGTCTGCATAATCCGTTTTATCCCACCACAACAAGCGCAAATCATGAGAGGTCTGGGCGTGTTATTGATGGGTTTTAGCGTGACTTTTAATAGGATTTGCAAGAGCGTGATTTTGCGTTTGCTATTGGGATGTAAGAATCCAAAATTGCGTGCGCGTCTAAATCCTTTGGGTAAAATATGCTGTAATATCAAGCGCAAAAATTCTACGCCCGTGACACTTCTGATGGCAGTTTTTTTGGTTTTGGAATCGATGTAACGAAAGCGCACACCTTGCGCATCACAAGAGAGAATATCCTTTTCTTGTATCACACCACGATACAAATATCTGCCTAGATACGCAATCGCCTTGGCACCACTACCCACTTGTTTGCAGTCCACGACCCACTTGTTTGTGATGCCTTTGGGAAGGCTAAGTTCTAGTTTGGTGATGCCATTCAACATCTTGGCGCGAAAGACTTTGGCGAGTGCTTTGTGATTAAAGAGGTATTTGGTTTTTTTGCTGCGCCAGCGTTGCTGTTGTGTGTTGATCGCGCCACTGGGCATGAGCATGTGCACATGCGGATGGAAATCTAAACGCCGATTATGGGTGTGCAACATGCCGACTGCACCCGCGCTGCCTTGCAAAGTTTTATCATTCAGGCTGAAGGTGTTGATGGTCTCCCACGCGCTTTGCATGAGCAAGTCGTAGAGGATTTTTTGCTGTTGCCACACCAGTGTTCGCCACTCCCTTGGTAAAGTAAAAGTGAGCATAAAATAATCCACAGGAAGTTGTTTGGCTTGCTGCTGCTCTATCCAATGCTGCGACTCGTGCGCTTGACAGTGCGGACAAGAACGGTGACCACAAGAATGCGGTAGATAGTCGATTTTAAAACAGGCCTCACATTGCACTTGCATCTGTGCGCTCATCGCAGTGCGGCAGCGTTTAAAAGCGTTCAGCGCCACTCTTTGGCTAGGCAGAAGTGATGCGCCGTAGGTGTTTAAAAAATCGCTTTCGAAGCGATGGAGGATGTCAATGAGGGTGATCATTTGATCTCTCCCCAATGAATGTCGAGGCGACTCATTAAGAGATTCAGTCGTTCCACTGCCGTATCGGTTTGATGGCTGGTGAGATGGGTGTAGCGGGTGGTGGTCAGAATGGATTGATGACCCAGAAATTGCTGTAGATCAGAGAGATTGATGCCCGCTTCTATGCAATGGGTGGCATAGCTGTGACGCAAGCTATGGGGTGAAATTCTTTTTTTAAACCACACGCGGCGCACACGGCGCGTAAGGCTTTTTGAACACCGCCAGCGTCTAAATGAGACGCTGCAAGGTGGGCTTTTTTAAGACCTCCAGCGCGATTAGGAAACAGTAAACTAGGATGGCGATGCACCGCCCAAAATTGGCGTAAGGCGTTTAAGGTGGAAACAGGCAAAGGCACGAAACGATCACGATTACCTTTGGCATCACGAATTTGGACACGCAAACGATCTGCATCAATATCGCCCACCTGTAAGCGTAAGCCTTCCCCAAGACGCAGCCCTAGAGTATAGAGCACATAAAAAAATACGCGATAGCTGAGTACCTTGGTGGTACTAATAATTTGCTGCATCTGTTCTACTGTAACGATATCGGGTAAGCGTTGACTATGCGGCGCTTTAACCAGATCGGGCGCTGGCCAGTCTTGATGTAAGACTTTGGCGTAATAAAATTTCAGCCCATACAAATCGTGTTTGAGGGTGCTCCATGAATGAGTCTTTAATAAATCAGAAAAATACTGAGTCAATTGCGCTTCATTTAAAGCGTCAATGCGGTACTCAAAATACTTACCAGCACGTCGTACACCTTGCGAATAAGCTTCTATCGTTTTAGGTCGAAACCCTGCCAATTGAAGCCTTTGTAGATGGGTTTGATACTGTGCTTCAAAGCCTTTCGGAATAAGGACATCCATGATCAATTCTCCTCGTAAAATAGCCTTCACGAATTGAAGGCTTGAGGTAGAATTGTAGTTTTAAATTTCGGAGTTGATATGTTTGGTTTTCTCCGCGTAGCGGCTTCGTCCAACACGGTCTTCACCAAGGAATAAAAAATGCGTTTCAATATTTTTATGAGCCCAGAGCGTCAACTACTTAATTTTTGGTGGATACTCATTTTCTTCATCGTTTTGGCTAGCATGCTTATTCCCTGCATAGTGTTGGCAAGCGCAAATGGCGGAAAATTAGCCATAGAATTTCAGGCACTGTTAATCATTATCACCACCGTAATCTGCCAACGTTTACGTCGTGCTTCGTTTTTTGAGGTTTGGGGGCATATAGATCGCCAGTGGTTTAAGCAGTTGCTATGGGGCATAGTCGCCGGCACGCTCTTGATGTTGCTTCCAGCGATACTATTGATGTTCGCAGGTTTGCTTCATTTTCAACTCAATACCATTGATTACCCCAGCATATTGACCAGCCTAAGCCTGTTTGTTGCCGTGGCTGTCAGTGAAGAACTGACATTTCATGGATTCATGTTTCAACGACTGGTCAATGGCGTAGGTGTGTGGATTGCTCAACTTGGCATGTCAGCCTATTTTCTTCTCAACCATTCCGATGCTTTGATTTCAGCCGGCAGTATTGGGTACTTAGCTGGACTTAATATCTTTATAGCGGGGCTCATGTTTGGAATGGCGTATCTTTACACTAAAAGCTTAGCCTTGCCGATAGGAATTCACTTCGCTGCCAATCTAGTACAAGGTGGCATTCTGGGTTTTGGCGTCAGTGGCAGTAGCAACAATGGCATATTTACGCCCATTTTCGACCAAGACCTTCCTTGGTTAACCGGCGGTCAATTCGGCTTAGAAGCAAGTATTCCTGGCCTCTTGGCGGTGACTGGCTTAACTCTATTTCTGTGGACGTATCACAAAAAAATGAAGCGAACGATGTAGTCCCGATCAGCCTTGTTAAGGCTAGGACTTACGCAAAACAGAGTTAGTAGTACGTTTAGCTGCCACTAATGGGTCGGACAGTAATGTGGAATCATTTTATCGGTGAAATGCGAGAAGACATTCTTGCCGATTAGGTCCATTTATACCTTTTCCAAAATAGGGTCGCAAGTAATTGAATTGATTCTTATGGCTATTCTAGTTTTTACAATCCCCCATCTCTTAGGCTAGTTGTCGCCTCGATGCCGACCCCATTGATCGCCGAACCCCATTAATTGCTTTGCTTAGAACTCCTCACGACGAGATGAGT
>JAIELM010000054.1 GCA_019752975.1 Undibacterium sp.
GTATGCTTTTCACAGGCAGGCGCTGCACGCCTTCTGGCAGGGCATCGCTCTTGCTGAACATGCGTAACTGTATGGTCTCTGCATCCAGTCCTGCCAGCTCTGCCGGGTCATGGGCCAGGTCCCAGGCAATGACTTCATTCTTGTTCTTGGGATGCATCGCTAGTGGCCACATGATGGCCAGACAGCCACGTTCGACACCAAACATGCCGGAAATGTGGAGGAAGGGCTTGCCTAATAATGGGAGGCCAATTTCGTTGGCGACCTTGTCCTTTTTGTGCAGGGAAAAGCAAAAGTCAAACAGCTTGGCATGTTTTTGTTTAACCAATTTTGCTAAGGCGATGGTGGCGCGTACATCCGAAAGTGCGTCATGTGCGGCTTCATGTTGTAGCCCGTTTGCTGCGGTGAGATGTTCTAGGCGAAAGCTGACTTTCCCTTCCTCATTGAGCGGCCAGTTAATGCCTTCAGGGCGTAGCGCATAACAGGTTCGCAACATATCTAAAATATCCCAGCGGCCGCAGCCGTTTTGCCATTCACGTGCGTAGGGATCAATAAGGTTACGCCAAAAAATAAAGCGCGTGATTTCGTCATCAAAGCGTATGGTGTTGTAACCCACGCCTATGGTGTTGCTGGCGGCTAGTGCTTGTTCTATTTGTGCGGCAAATTCGTGCTCCGGTATGCCCTGCTCTAAGCACTGTTGCGGCGTGATGTGGGTGATTAGACAGGATTGCGGATCGGGTAAAAAATCATTCGCTGGCTGGCAAAAAATGTTGATTGCCTCACCTATTTCATTGAGGTCGGCATCGGTGCGGATGGCCGCAAATTGGGCGGGTCGATCACGTCGCGCTTGCGCACCGAAGGTTTCATAATCATGCCAGAGGAAGCTGTGCGTCATTTTTTTGTTCCAAAAAAATTGAGTAAGATTAGGAAAAAAGTCATAGGATTTCCAATGATAGTATTCGGAAAAAGCAGTCCATTTCAGTCGGCGACTCTACGCGCTCTGTCCTCAAAATAACGCTGACTGCGGAAAACCCCAAAAAGTATAACGACGATCAAAGCCATAGCACCCATGATGATCCAAAAGCCATTCTGATTTTGCAGTAAGGGCATTTGTGCAAAGTTCATTCCGAAGATGCCTGTCAACAGTGTTAAGGGCATAAATAGCGCCGTGATGACAGTCAGTACGCGCATGATTTCGCTGGTGCGATGCGCCATCGCTGCGAAGTGAATTTGCACCGAAGATTCAAGTGAACTTTCCAAGCGACGAGCATGATTTAGCACGCGATTGATATGTTCTATCACATCGTTGATGCGAACTAAAAGCAGGTCTTTGGCGCGACTGTGTTGGTGACTACCTGTGCCGTCAAAAGTGTCAACGATATGGTCACGCAATTCTTGCATAGCGTCGTATTGCTCTTCGCAGAGATGATCAAGTTTGCGTAGTTCTAGACGCGAATCTAAGAGTGCTAACCAATTGTTGAATGGCTTACGTGGATCGAGTAGTGCGTGTTGCCAACGGTCGAGTTGATGTGTGAGGGGCTGACGCAAATCGAGATATTGATCCACCATGAGATTAAGTAGGCGCAACATCAAGTCTTCTGGTGAGGCGGGTAGGCGACTAGTATGATTATTTTCGGGTTTAGTTTTGTACGCGAGTAGCTTGCTGCGCGTACTTTCTACGGTTCGGCTATGTTTACCACGCACGGTGATGAGCGCGGTGCCGAGTAAGAGGAAGGAAACTGGTAAGGTCTGTAATTTATGTAAGGCCGCAGGGATCTTTTTATTGAGGTTTTCACCGCTATTCGTATTCACTTCCGGATGTAAGGCCAGTTTTTGGAACACTACTAATTCATAATCTTGGGTAGCGTCAAAGTACGAGGGGTGGCTAAGATTGACTACATCCTTTAGATGCGGGTCATAGATCCTGATGCCCGTAATGCGCTCAACTTCATCGCGCCAACTTTCTGGATTTTGAGCGACTTCTTCATGGGTGACATCTAACCAAAGGAAGCGCTGCTGAACCTCGTCGTGGTCGTTGATAGGCGCTAAAGGGGGCGCGTCTTCAATGGTATTTAAGGAGACTAGTGATTCGCTGATATAGAAAATATCCATCGTGTGCTTGTGTTCCGGTGTGAGGATGGAGGCTTATGCCATAAGTGCGAGGTATTTTGGACACTTGGCGGGTGGATGTCAATCGGGAATCAATCTGGGAAAGGGGGAGATGTAAGCGCGAAGTTGAAACATGAGGGATGAATGTAGGTGACTATTGTTTGTCCTAAATGAGGGGGAAGCGTAGTGCTTCCCCTCGCCATTTTATTAGGTTAGCAAGTGACCAGTTATCTGGACTTGTGTAAGAGGCGCGCAACGTCCAAAGCAAAATAGGTCAAAATTCCATCCGCTCCTGCCCGTTTAAATGCCAGCAAAGTTTCCATCATGGTCTTGTCATGATCTAACCAGCCGTTTTGTGCGGCGGCCTTCAACATCGCATACTCACCACTGACTTGGTAGGCAAAAGTAGGGACTTTAAATTCGTCTTTGACGCGACGCACGATATCTAAATACGGCATGCCAGGTTTAACCATCACCATATCTGCACCCTCAGCCAAATCCAGAGCAACTTCACGCAATGCTTCGTCGCTATTGGCAGGATCCATTTGGTAATTCATTTTATTGCTCTTGCCCAGCGTGGAAGATGAGCCAACCGCATCTCGGAAAGGGCCATAGAAGGCGGAGGCGTATTTGGCAGAGTAGGCCATGATGCGCATATGGATGTAGCCGTTGGCTTCAAGGGCCGCGCGTATCGCACCTATCCGGCCATCCATCATGTCGCTAGGTGCGACGATGTCAGCTCCAGCCTCTGCATGACATAGCGCTTGCTGGACGAGAAGCGCGGTGGTTTCGTCGTTTAAGACATAACCATCATCGTTAATGGGACCATCTTGTCCATGACTGGTGTACGGGTCGAGAGCCACGTCGGCAATAATGCCCAGCTCTGGGTAGGCTTGTTTTAAAGCGCGAATGGCGCGTGCGATTAGACCTTCGGGATTACAGGCTTCTATGCCATCAGGGGTTTTGAGGTCTGCTTTGATGGACGGGAATAGCGCCATTGCTGGTATTCCTAAATCCACACACTCTTTGGCCACTTCTAATAGGGCGTCTAGAGACATACGGGATACACCAGGCATAGACGCGACTGGCTCAGTAAGTCCTTGCCCTTCAATAATAAATACAGGATAGATGAGATCTGCCACAGTGACGTGGTGTTCGCGCATCATGGTGCGACTAAATGCGTCTTTACGCATGCGACGTGGGCGTAGTGCAGGGAAGGTTGCGTTGAGATAGTTTGTCATAGGATTATTTCATATTGCTATATGGATAGGACTTGCGTAAAACAGACACTTCCCTTGTTGCATTCGCCTCGTCGTACAAAAGTACTGCCTTCGGCTTCGCGCCTAGGCAGCGCAATTTTGCGTAAGTCCCAATGAAAATCAGTGTGTGCAAAAAAAATTTAAAATAGTTTGAAACTTTTTCTGAAGTTCGAACTCTTAAGAATAGGCATTATGCTTACCGCTGGTCCTCCCTAAGCGGGACGTCATTTGTTCCCATTCGATTGACGTTTTTTTCCCTCGGCTCCCACAAGGTGCCGAGGTTTTTTTTATTGGGCTTAGGCAACAGCGTCAGGTTCGCTCGCATCTTCATCGGCGATCATCAATTCATTTGACAGGTAAGCTTGATCGAGTCCCGTCAACTCTTGTATCTTGGCATCGGCTTCCTCTATCCCTACGCGTTTCAGAGCGGAAAATAATTGCGCGGTGTAGGGGAAGGGCTTGCCGCTCTCATCTACATAACTGGCTAAAATAGTGTTGGTTTGGCGTAACGCATTGGTGGCATCATTGCGATTGAGTTTGTCTGATTTGGTCAATAAGCAATGCACAGGGCGACCAGTCGGGGCAAACCACTCTAACATTTGTCGGTCTAAGTCGGTAAAAGGACGACGAGAATCCATAATCAAAATCAAGGCGGAAAGTTGATCACGTTTTTGCACGTAATTCCCCAGCAAAATATTCCAATGGTTTTTTGCTGCGCCCGGTACTTCCGCGTAACCATAACCCGGTAAGTCCACTAGCAAGGCGCGAATTTCATCGACCTTGGTTTCATCTTTACGATGTTGTGCCACATGAGCACCACCGATGGAAAAATAATTAATATGTTGAGTACGTCCCGGTGTTTTGGATGCGAAACAAAGTTTCTTCTGATTGCAAAGAATGTTAATTGCCGTCGATTTACCGGCGTTGGAGCGGCCAGCGAAAGCGACCTCCGGCACGGTTAAAGTGGGCAAATCGCGTAGATGGTTGACCGTCGTAAAGAAACGAGCTTGCCAAAGGATAGACATAAATGTGAGCCGATGTAGAAGTGAAGCGTGAAAAGAGGGGAAAAATGGGTATTTTTCCCTGAAATGTGAGGTTTTCCGGTAAGTGCCAAGTTGGAATTGCTCAACATTTCAAGTAAAGCTATTGTACAATAAGGGGTTGGCTAATGGGAGGTCATGCGATTGATCAGCGATTGTTGAGCGCTTTTTGAGCATGATTTCTGTTTTTATGCCCTATGCAGTTTGTTTTTCTCATTTCTGCTACTCTATTTCCACTTAAGTCCCAAGGTGTTTGAATGAATCGTGTATTTTTATCGCTATCTAAATCCATAAGCATTGTCGCTTTGATGACCTCTTCAGTCGTTGTTTATGCCAACGACACACATGCTAGTGCACCAGCTGTTGTCAAGGCAGATCCAGTTAAAGGCGAAGCCTTGTATTCTAACGGTGATGCAACACGCGGTTTGGTGGCTTGTGTTTCTTGTCACGGTGCCGCAGGTAATTCCACTATTAGCGTTAATCCTAAGTTAGCCGGTCAGCACGATGCCTACCTTGTTAAGCAATTGACTGACTTCACCACGCCAGCGCGTAACAATGCGGTAATGACGGTTTTTTCTAAAGCCATGACAGCCGAGGATGTTAAGAATGTGGCGGCCTTCTTAAGCGTACAAAAACCTAAAGCAGGCACGGCAAAAAACAAAGACACAATAGACTTGGGTAAAGCCATCTATCGTGCTGGTATCGCAGAGAAAAATGTCGCCGCGTGCGCTGGTTGTCATAGCCCAAATGGTGCGGGCATTCCTGCACAGTTTCCTCGTTTAGCTGGACAACACCAAGATTACACTATCGCACAATTGACTAATTTCCGTACGGGCGTGC
>JAIELM010000417.1 GCA_019752975.1 Undibacterium sp.
GTCTTGCAGCCTTCGTCGATATAGGCGATGCGGCGAAGGATTGGCAGGCTTTTAGAAGCAAGCAAGGCATAGGTGTAGGTGTGCGATGGAAAACCCCCGCAGGGCCGATTGCATTAGATCTTGCTTACGGTCGACAAACACAAAAAATGCGATTGGATTTTTCGATTGCGATTGCCTTTTAAGTTTCGTCCAGTGCTGAAAAATACCGAACAATACCGACCACTACCGATCACCATCAAACATGCCAGCCACTAGCGATCAAGTACCTAGTCAGGAAAAAAAAGGACGCACAACTTGGTTGCGGCGGTTTTTTTACGCGCTTGCGCTAGCTCTTTTCATTTTTGTCTTGCTACTGGTTTTTGTACTTGAAACAGCGGTCGGCACACGTTGGTTTTTTCAAGGATTACAAAATGTGATTGGGACTCAGTTCCAAGTATCTGGCGTCATGGGAAACCTAGCGGGAGAAGTGACGGTGGCGAAGTTGAGCATTCGTCGTAGTGATTTGCAGGTGGAAGTGGATAACTTGCGGATGGATAGTCAAGCTTATGCCGTGATTACTTCGTTGTTGACCTCGATTGCCAAGCCAATACATCGGCCTCAGTTGGTAATTACTTCTTTGCAGGCAGATACAGTCAAAATAATGAGTTTGGAAAGTAGCACGTCGAACCAAGTTCCTACTAACTTGCAATTGCCAATAGACCTTGACTTGCGCAGCGTAAAACTAGCTCGATTGACGGTAGGGAAAATCGCGAAACCAGATCAGCTGCAACACTTTTCTACCATTGTCGGTAGCGCTAAATCGAATTCTGCTAAGCATGTGATCGATCTACAATTCTCTTCAGACTGGGGCACTTTGCAACTTGATTCGCAGCTAGAAACTCAGCCACCTTTTGCCATTGCTGGCAATTTTAAATATCAAGGGCAAAACTATCCCAATCTTCCTAGACTGTTGATGGCCGGTACTGCCAGAGGTAGTTTGGTGGCATTGCAACTTAACGCTAGCTTGAGTTCTGAGGTCATGCCGACGCTGCTTGCTGCAACACAGGAGCAGCGTTCGCAAGGGCAAATCCAGTTGGAACTTGCGCCGTTTAAGAGTGTGCCTATCAACAAAGTACAGGCGCAATTTCAGCATCTAGACCCACAAGCGATCCATAAGCTGGCACCACATGCCGATCTGGATGTTGTGATCGATTTAAAACAAACAAGCGCATCAATCAAAGAAAATGATTTAACGGGTCATCTGAGGCTCAAGAATGCGGCAAGCGCGACTTGGGATCGACACGGTTTACCACTACGAAGTGGTGACGGGGATGTGCTTTGGCAAGACCATATTTTGCGTCTGTCCAATCTCAATGTGATTTTTCCTCAGGGGCAAATGACGGGCGAACTTAAACTTTATTTACCCGAAAATGGTGTGCCCAATGTCGATGCTGCTGTGCGATTGAATGGATTGAATTTGGCGGCCTTAGACAGCCGTTTGCATGCTTCAGAGATTAAAGGAGGAGTGCAGATTCAAACGGCGAAAAATAAGCGTATCGATTTTCAGGCACAACTCAAGGATGATAAATTCGATAGTCAGTTAAGTAGTTCTGCCTATTTTCAATTCAATAAAACGGGAGATAGCGGCTCACTGTATTTGGAAAAACTGGACTTTCGTTTTGCGCAATCGCGGTTTTCTGGTAGCGCGGAAATGAATTTTGAAAATACACAAAAATTCAAGTTGCATGGCGATATTCAAGAGTTTAATCCCGGTTATTGGCACTCATCGCTGCCGCAAGGCAGTATCGCAGGGATACTTGATCTGAGTGGTCAGTTAGAGCCGAAGTTGGCATTAAAGGTCAATCTGCCGCAATTGAGCGGCGCGCTCTTTGGTCAACAATTGAGTGGTGTCGTGAAAGCAGAATGGCTGCAAGATAGTGCATTGAATATTGAGGCCTTGGATTTGCAATGGGGCGCGAACACTGCGCATGCCTTTGGTACGCTGACGGAACAAAATAAACTGGGCAAGCAAGTGCAGTGGGAAGTCAACGCAGGCGATCTGGCCTTACTCAGCAAGCTTAGTCCTATGCCCATCTCAGGGAAAGCAAAAATCAACGGTACCCTTACAGGTCAACCTAGTGCCTTAGTGCTAGCGCTCAATTTACAGGCACAGCAGTTGTCTTTGCAAGGTGAACCGCTAGGGCTAGCACAGTGGCAAACGCAAGAACTTAACGTGCTCGCAGATTGGCGAGGCGGATCACAATCCTCTTGGAATTTGAGTATGCAAGCGCAGAAAAATCAAGTTGAATTACGCTCAGCAAATAAGCTGGCAGTAGCTGAGAATGCCGTCTACTACGCAGACAGTATGAAGCTAGAATTACACGGTAAACCCGAGGCGCATCAGCTGACGCTACAACTACAAGTGGACAAAAAGCAGCAATTGCAAGTTGCCGCTAATGGTGCTTGGTCGGAGGCTGGGTCGGCGGCTTGGTGGGGACAAATTACACAATTCGAACTCAAGGGTTTCGGTGCTGCATCCGACAGTGTAGGCCCGGATTTACAACTCATCACACCGTTGCGTGTGCAAGCGAGTGCAAAGCAGCTTAGCCTAGGCGCAGCGAAGATGCGGGGTGTGCTAGCGAACCTCAATTTGGATAGCCTTGACTGGACACCTAGGAGTCTACAGAGTAAAGGGCAGATCACCGCTTTACGTCCCTTAGATTTACTGAAAATAGTTCAACCTCAACAAAAGGTGCTGGCCATGCAGGGAGATTTAAGTCTCGCCATGGATTGGGATTTTCAATTTAAAGATAAAGTCAGTGGCGAGTTCAATATACAGCGTCAAAGTGGTGATCTTAGTCTCCTCGGTGCTGATGGTAGTAAGCAAGCGATGGGCTTGAATAATCTGGAGGCGCATGTATCTTCCATTCGTCATCTTGGTGGTCCGAATGAGGCTGCGCTGCAAGTTAAATTGGCGGCGGCAGGGGCGCGTTTAGGCCAGTGGCAAGCGCGATTAGAAACTGCTGTGCAGAGAATCGATGAGCATTGGACGCTCAGTTCTGAAGCACCGTTGAAGGGGGAGGTGCAAGCACATTTACCTGAACTACAGTGGTTAGCTAATCGAGTTAGTCCAGATATTGCGATGAAGGGAAACTTGGATATCGATGCCATAGTGAGTGGCAAAATGTCGCGACCTTTATACCGTGCACAAATTCAAGGACATCAATTAGAGTTGGCTTTGGCGGCAGAAGGTTTATTGTTTCCTAATGGCGAATTACAAGCGCAATTGGATCAAGACTCTTTTCAGTTACAACAACTACGCTTTAGCAATAAAATTACCTTCATTCCCAAGTTGGAACTATTTCAAGGTTTGGCATGGCAGGGGCAAGAGGGAGATGTGACGGCGACTGGTACAGTCAATTGGCAGACCGAGACTGGAAGCATACAAGCTAAATGGAGGCAATTCCCCTTATTGCAAAGAAAAGACCGCTGGCTAGTGATGAGCGGAGAGAGCACCGTGAATCAAGCTAATCAAACTTGGAGTTTGTTCGGAAAATTGCAGGCCGATGCGGCCTATTTCAAACTCCCTAAATTGCCGCCACCCAGTTTATCCGATGACGTCGTTGTGGTAGATCGGCGAGAAAATAAATCGGAAAGTGGTGCTAATCCAGAAGCGAAAAAACCGCTAAAGACGCAATTGGATTTGGAAGTGGATATGGGGTCGCGTTTTGCATTTGAAGGGCGTGGCATAAAAACCGCTTTGGTCGGCGCGCTACGCCTACGTAATCGTGATGGTGCACCAGTACAGGCGAGTGGAACGGTGGCCACACGGGGAGGCGAGTATGAGGCCTATGGACAGGTGTTAGAGATCGAGCGTGGCATCTTAAATTTTCAGGGTGCCCCCAATAATCCCGGCCTTAACGTGCGTGCTTTACGCAAAGGTTTGGCGGTAGAAGCTGGTGTGGAAGTGAGTGGAACCTTTGCCAATCCGCAAGTGCGTTTAGTGTCAGAACCTAGCGTTTCAGAGCGTGAGAAAATCGCTTGGTTGGTACTGGGGCACGAGCCTGATCAACAGGGGGTTGATGCCTCACTGTTACTCACTGCGGCAGGTGCTTTATTTGGCGGCGATGGAAGTCAGAATATTCCTAAGGAGCTGATGCAAGGCCTAGGCTTTGATGATTTTAGTATCGGCCCTGCAGATAATGGCAATGGCAGCAAACTACCTAGTCAAACGGTGGCTGGAGCTACTGGCGTAGGAAGCTCCTCCAACGATACCGTCGTGAAAATCGGCAGGCGCTTGCGGCCAGGCTTAGTGGTGGCAATTGAAAAGGGTGTCTCTGACGCGAGCGGGGCACTAAATTTGGGCTGGCAACTGAGTAATCGGGTTAAATTGAACGCCCGAAAAAGCAACGATAGTTCAGTCGACTTGAAGTATAGTTTCTCGTTTAACTAGGCCTAAGTTCAAGTCTAAGTCTAGCGTTGTAATGTTCGCGAAGTTGAAAATGCTAACACGCCATCAGAACGGTGATTGACGTACAAACTCGCTGTAGCGAAGCGCTGATGCAATGTAAAATATTTGGCATACGCCTTTGCTTCAAACAAAGCGGATTCGCCAAAAGCAGTAAACGAGAGTGCCGTGAGCCAGTACAATAATGGCGGTTTCTCCATGTAACTCAAACCATTGAGATGTGGAATAATCGAGTGATGCCAATCTTCACAATGCGTCATTTCACGCGCAATCTCAGCATAGAGTCCTTCGTTGTTATCTAGAATGGCGTAACTACCAAGTTCAAAGCCGACGCAGCATAAGGCGACCACCCACACTAGATAGAGTGAAATATTGAGGCGATAGATTACTTCTCGTGCTTGACTAGTAAGCTCAAGCTGAGGGTGAGGGCGTGAACTTTTCAGTGTGTTTGCACTTGATGCTAACGAGCATGTTGAAACCTATGGCATTAAAAAAGACACTTACTAGAATGAAGTGCGGAAATAGGGTGGAATGTGACGTAATGCAATGTAATGGATTGCAATAAAATGTAGCGCTGGATTTGAACATCTTTTTCGCGCCGCAACAAAAATGTCGAGAAAGTCTTATTGCCTTGAGAGTAATTTCTTCTCAAGTCGGTTTATAATCCCCACTTGGTACAAAAGAAGGTGTCATAGCAATTGATGAAAGAATTTTCATATAGCGCAAATGCGGCGCAGAACTCGCGGGGTTCGGCTGAGTGGAAGTCCTTGGGCCTTGCTGGCTTGGTGCATATCC
>JAIELM010000182.1 GCA_019752975.1 Undibacterium sp.
AAAGCGCTTCTTCGACAAGATCAGGCCATGAGCCACCCCAGGTTCTTGCGGGTTCCAATCCTACACCGCCACATCAGCCTCCATGCTAAGCTCACGTAACCACTTGCGCGATACTGGCGCTTGCGCAAAGATGCCGCTCACCCGGTTTTCCTTTAACTTGCGAAATAGTGCCTCGGCATCCGGGCTATCCTGCAATCGTCCCGCTTTACGTAATTTGCTGAGAAATTGATCTTGTAGCTCGCCATGTTTAAACGAACTGACGGCGCCAAATTGCAGCGTAGTGGCGGCCAAAAAAGACTCGAAGTCATGGACTATTGATTTAATCGATTTGTGTAGAACGGCATAATTTTTCATGCTGAGGTAAGTGGCAAACCAAGCGAATTGATCTCGTTCTGGATTGCGTATCCCAGAGACACTCATATCCAGATTGCCATTGGCTAAGTCTTCCCAAATTCGAGCGCGTTTCATGACCTGTATTTGAAACACGCAACCACTACGCTTGATCAACTCATCAATAATCTCTTTGTCTATCCCTTGCGGCTGTTGTGATGGAGTTTGAAAATAAAAATAGCCAAACTCGTAAAACGCTAAGCGAATTGGTTTGCTACCGCAGGCGATTGCCCCCGCGCTTGCAGCGCAAATTGGCGTAGCAAGCAGCAAAAATGCAGCGAGAACTAAGTGACGTAAGTTCGAGTGTAGCAAAGACATAGGTTATCCCACGGTTAGTATCAAGCGCTATCGTGACCTAGGGTAAGACGCCAGCGTATGCCAGCCCACTGAAAGTATCAGCTAATCTAAGGGACATTACAAGTATTGTGGCGTATTTTTGTGGTGTATTGTGACTAGGCGTAAATATGTCTTGAGGCTTTGAGTTTGCCACCAACCGTCTGTAGAAGTTGCGATTCGACTCGAACAGCGGTGCACCATTGATCGTCGATTCGATTCCAAACTAACGAAGGTCTCAAATCAACATCTGTCGCTGTTTACGTAATGTACGATATCGCTCTGCTCTTACGGAAATCGACGAGATTAATTTTTCAGGATCGATAGGTTTAGTCAGAAATTCGTCAGCACCTGTTTCTAATGCCCCCAATTGCATTTGTATCTCTGTTTCTGAAGACAAGAAAACAATGGGAATGTCTAAGTAGTAATTGTTTTGCCGAATGATCTTTGCCATTTCTATGCCGTTACATTGGGGCATATGTAGATCGGTTAACACTAATTCCGGCTTAAATTTTTTCATCACATCTAAAATTTCAGTTGCATCAATAATTGTTTTTACATGCATGCCTGCACTGCTTAAGACAGCATCAAATAAGGTTAGAAAAAGTTCGTCGTCATCAACAACAAGGATGCGATAGCCGCGCACCGTATGTTTCGCAATTTTTTCGTCTATACGTGCACTTAGCGCTTGGATATCAACTGGTTTTATAAAATATCCCTCGGCATTCTCCCTAACTGCGCACAAACGATCATTGAAATTATCATGAGAAGACACATAGATGGCTGGGAAAGTGGTAATCACACGGCTCGCCATTGCTTTCTTAGCGCGCTGTCCACTTTCTGAATCAATGTCCAGAATAACCGCTGCAGGCGCTCGCACCATAATTGCAGAACGAAACTCTTCAAGATCATGAAAACCAAGCACTTCGTGATCATAAAAACGCAGTGAGGTAGTGAATTCCTGGCTAAAACCAGGGTCGGCAGAATAGACATAGACCAAATCGTGATACCGGGTTTGCATCCCATCATCTGTATTTGCATCAACTTGATCGTTTGATGTATCACTTGAATTATTCATGGTCACCTCAAAAAAATACTGCCGTTAGCTGCATTGCTTTTAGAGAATATCTATTGGGCCGCGATCTCGCCCCATAACTGTCGCATGCTAAATCGAATTTGAACCTGATCTCTATGCAGAACTTCACGAATCGCCTGCAAGGGCTTTTGTGTATCGCGCTTAATTGCCATTGATAGTGGAGCACCGCGCGGGCCGATCAGGGAATGCACATATGGCGTCGTCGTTGTCGTCCCCTTGCTAGTCACTACGCCAATTTCCCCGTTTTCTAATTTCACAAATGTACCGATCGGATAAGTACCTAACTCGCGGATAAATAAAGTGACCAACATAAGATCTATAGTGGTTTTCCCACCAATTAAAATATCCCGTAATGCGGCATTTGGTAACAAAGATTTGCGATAACTACGAGAGCAAACACGCGCACAATAACGATCAGCGATTGAGATAATTTTAGCGTTTTGAGGAATTTCCGCGGAGCGTTTTTTATTTGGGTAACCTGATCCATCTTCATTTTCATGATGATGTAAAATCCACGACAGCCAGTCTTCATCAGTAATGCCCGCTGCCTTCAATTGATTCACACTCTCGATCGGATGGCGTGAGATAATTTCTTGATCCTCAGCACTTAAACCGTCACTTTTTTCTTGCAAGCGCTCTTGCTGGCGCAGCATACTCAAATTCATCGTCAAACATGCTGCCGCCAAATAAACAATCTCTTCATTTGTTTTTTTGAGTCCGCGGGCGATCACAATTGCCACGACTGCAGTGTCGACACAATGACGTGCTGAATAATTTCCATCTTGATGCAACAGAATACAACCGAGAGCAACATTTGTATCAAGGGAAGTGGCAACGACCACTTGTTTTGCTAAGCTCAGAAATTTGTCACGCGAATTTGTCTCACCTTCTATGTTGTAAGACAAGGTTCGCAGGTCAGTTCGAATCTGGGTAATTAGGCGAAATACCGATGGATTTTCTACGACTTTGGGGGTAGGTTTTTTTTCCCGCGAGGCATCGCTACTATCAAAGTCCGCAAACAAGCCCCGCTCAATTAATACCTCAACCTGATGTTCCGTGTTAATCACAAAACCACGGCGCAATAACAAATTGCCGTCAGCACCATACACGTCCCATTGCAAGGGTTGTCCCAAAACGATGTTAGACATGGAAATGCGCTTATTCGACATACAATACCTCGGTTCGGATATCTGACATTCAGCCTGATCAGCTCAACGGTAACGTAGAAAAGCTCACAGCGAATGCTTACATATTATCCTAACAGAGTATTGCTTCAATACACATTTTTCTTCTCACTATCGCCCATGCTGACAAAAAAAGCGTGCAAACTGTGGCAAAAACGTAGTGGTCCGCATATCGTCAGGGTTCAAGATTGAAGGCTTGATATAGTCGTGTTGAAAATGTGGAGGGCTAGAAAAATAGCCTAAACCCTTTATTGATAGGTGGAGTTGTATTATCTCTTGTAAGCCGCGTCAACACTGGAGTTTGTAAATTGAAATATTGTTTGTGGGTGCAAACAAGGGTGCAAAAAATATTCCCTATTCTAAAAACATCCTCACATCCACTTTAAAGCGCTTAGCTAAAGCTTTCGCTTGACGTAGGTTAATCCCACGTTTTTGACTTAGGATTGAAAATGTTCATGCTCTGACAGAGGGTTTTCTGGGAGGGAATGTTGAAGTCTTGTTTTGTGAAGGTGAATTTGCGGAAGTTGTTTATCATTTAATGTTTTTTGATAATTATCCAGTCACTTTGCCAATTAGATTTGTTATTGAGGATGCAAAAATGCTTTCAACCATTGAACGAATCTTAGATGCTTATATCGGCAGTAGTAGAGGTTTTGAGCGTCCTAATCATTTGGGCGGACTTTCACGTTTTACTCAGTCGCGTTGATGATGCAAGCATTGGATACTTCTAAAAATTTACTTTTTGTTTGGAATTATACTCAATGTGTATTTCTATGCCTTGTAAGTAGTTTTATTTAGCGTATTATGACAATTAATTTCATTAAATGATTATATGTAGCGTGTTATGAACCTCTTTGAACTTGGTCAATCATTAAAAGATGCCCGTATCCGCCAGCAGCTGACACAAGGTGAGCTGGCTAAGCGCACGGGCGTAAGTTTGTCGAGCATTTCTGGCTTAGAGCGTGGCATTCTTGCTGAGATTGGCGTCGTTAAGTTATTACAGTTATTTGCAGCGGTCGGACTTGAATTACATACGCGACCAGCAGGGCAACGTCGAACCTTGGATGATGCCCGACAGGAGCAGCGAGTTGGTTTAGGGCTGCCTATTGTGATCCAGCAGGCTCCTAGCCAATTTGTAGTTACCCGTGGAGAGCGCCTAGCGGTGGCGCCAACTGATACGAATCAGCAAGGAAAAGATAGTTTTCAGAAAAATTCAGTTGCTCGACAACGTGTTCGCCATTCAAAAAAGCGTGAACGTCATGAGTAATTTATTGGATGTCTATGTGCTTGATCGTATGGTGGGTGTACTGAGTGATCATGGCGAACAGTATGTATTTAACTATTTGCCTGATACGCCGCCAGAATATGTAGTCTCATTGACGATGCCAGTGCGTCTTGAAAGCTATGTGTGGCAGCGATCTTTATTTCCATTCTTCCAGCAAAATTTACCTGAGGGCTTCAAGAAGGAAACCATTCGTCAAACACTTGGCCCACATGCTGATGTGACAGACTGGGGCTTGCTCGAGTTGACAGGCACCAACGTAATTGGACGTGTAAGAGTGGTGCCGCACGATACTCCCATTGCAACGGCGCTTTCGCATATTGAAGTGGCGGCTATTTTGGCCAGTGAAGACTCACAAACGAGTTTGTTGCGCTATTTGAACGAGGGCGTACTTGAGGGCATTTCAGGCGTGATGCCTAAGGTGTTGAATTCCAGCGTCAACGCTAAAGCGACTGTATGGACGGACGATCTCATTCTAAAAACAGGGACGCAAGAAATACTAGGGCTAGCGATCAATGAGTATCTGTGTCTGGAAGTCGCACGTGCTGCTGGTCTCAATGTGTCAAAAACGGAATTGTCGGCGGATGGCCAGGTATTAGCTGTAGAGCGCTTTGATCGTAAAGATGGACAGCAGCTTGCACTTGAAGACTTTTGTTCAATAGCGGCACTTGATCCAATCAATAAATATAAATGTTCGTTAGAACGCCTTGTTGAATTACATAACGAATATGTTGTCTCAAACCGTAAGCAAGAGAGTGCAAAGCAGTTGTACAAGCTTATCTTACTAAACTACGCGCTGCATAATGGCGATGCGCATTTAAAGAACTTTGCGCTTGTTTATTCCAATTATGATGATGCCGTTCTCGCGCAAGTGTATGACGTTGTGACGACATCTGCTTACCCACATCTTGAAGACAAGCCAGCATTAAGCTTGCAAGGTAAAAAAGCGTG
>JAIELM010000523.1 GCA_019752975.1 Undibacterium sp.
CGCTTTATTGGCCAATAGTCGGTCTGTAGAAGCTTGCACAAACATATTGAGCCAAGCACTTTCACTGGTCTCGCCCGCACCGACATAAAGTGGAACATCATTGTCGATATCGGGCATGCCGCTGATATGATCGAGATGCAAATGGGTGAAAAAAACGCCGGATAACTTTTGCGGCAAGCGTTTCAAGATGGTAGAGGTGCTTTCACGCAGATGCATTTTTTCTATGTTCATACCTTTGCGCATCATCCAACTCAATCCTACACCCGCAGGATCTTGCACCAATTTTTCAGAAACGCCAGTATCTATCAGAAAGTAGCCATATCGCGGATGATGCAGTATGTGTGCATACACTTGGACCGCCTCCTCCTTATCTTGCAAATGTACCGCCTGCGCCTCTGGGTTTTTCAGATTCACTAAGCCTCCCAAAGACACACTCCAATCAGCGCTATTAACGCTTTCTAATTGGATAGGTCCCGCGTCATCAAGATGCGCTTCCATCACTAAGCTAGAGCTAGATTGACCTAAAGTAGATGGAATGCTGGTGCGTGAACTGATGGTACATGCGCTTATGCTGAAACTCGCGAGAACGGCAAAAAATAGTCTAGATTGAGAAGTCAGTGTCATGTTTCATCCATAGATATCGAAAAGAGCAGGCAGTGTGCCATATCCAATATTGCCTTACAATTGGCTAAATTTTGATAAGTCCATCCATATTTGGATAGCTCTAAGAGGAGAGAAAATGACGAAGCTACGTTGGGACGATCTCGCGCTGTTTTTAGCAGTAGCACAGCAAGGTAGTTTAAGTGGTGCAGCCCGCACGCTTAGACTAGGACAGCCAACCTTAAGTCGTCGCATTGCCGAATTAGAAGAAGCAGTAGGTGAGGCCTTGTTTGAGAGAAAAAGCAGTGGCATACGCTTAACCGAAGCGGGCGAAAAACTTTTGCCCGCATGCGAGCGCATGGCAGAATGGGCGCATCAAGCACAACAAAATATACATCCACAAAGCACACAAATAGAAGGCAAGGTAAGGATTGCTGCACCGCCTGCTATTGCCTATGAATTTTTAGCTCCTTTGGCGAATAAACTGCGCTTAGCTTATCCTCGACTGAGTATAGAAGTTCTCTCAGGACTAGAAACTTTAAATCTCAGTCGTGGTGAAGCCGACATTTCGCTACGCACCAATGCGCCGACGGATCAGGACTTAATTTGTGTCGATCAAGTCACTACGCAAATCAAGGCCTATGCCGCCAAAAGCTATATCCAACTTCGCGCCCAATGCCGTTCTACTCAGCAGCAAGAAAAATTAAAATTTGAAGATCTTGATTGGATATGCTGGGCCGAACCGTATGGAAATCTGTATGTCAATCAAACCTTAAAAGCCTTGATCCCCGATTTCAAACCGGCATTTACTTCGGACGACTACATCGTTCAATTAGCCGCATGCCGTGCAGGTGTAGGTGTGATGCCGCTGGCCAAAGCACTACATCGCTATTCGCTATTAAATGAGCTGCAAGAGTTAGATCTCGACTTGGGTTCAGCAGCCGTGGGCAGTCTTTACATGGTCGTCCACAAGCGCCATCAACACCTAGCCAAAGTACGCTGCGTAGTGGAAATGATTAGCCAAGAGTTTGCCTATTTACGCTCGTTGAGCACGGTATAGTGAACACCTAAGCTAAGTTCTTCCTAGATGCTGTTTAACAGGAATACCGTGTCGTTACTACAGGAAGCAAGGTATCGGATTCCTGATTGAGATCTCCCATCATCAGAGGCAAAACACGATTCTGGTGCCAGAATCATGTTTTGCCTCTTCAACTGATTGGAAAGTTATTTCGCCACAAAAAAATTATATCGTGCTTGGTAAGGGACGCGTAGCTCTTTCCCCGCAGTACCGGCATCACATCCTGACGCTGGTGCTTTTCCTTCTACCGTAGCAACACGTTGTATACTCTTTACATTGGAGAAGATACCGACGCCTGTAGTTGCCTTAGATGTCAACAGCAACCAAGGAATAGCATTCGCTTCGGGGCTATCTGCACGGCCAGTCACTTCAGCGACCACTTTACTCCCATCAAGCGCTTCCCAACTTGGACCGGCATAATGTTTACCCGCTTTCGTCGTGTCACGATTAAATAATTCAGCCTCTGGTGCTACAAATGTCCATTCGAACTTATTCGAATCTGCTTTACTAGGCTTGCAGCTATAAATCTGTACCCCCGTGGCGCTCAGATCAAAAGCAAAATTTTGCTCAGCTGGCGCTTTGAGCTTTTCTGGTGCGGACACTAGCGGGGTAGTATTGACGCTGGCACAGCCAACAGAAAGCGCTGCTAAGAGAATGGAGATAGTGAAATGTTTCGAATTCATATAAAAGATTTTCTAAGTTGAAAGAATTGCTTGAAGTAACTTGATATCGGCAAATGCCCAAGGATTTCTTATTGTCACGTGGTACAAACAGGGCGCATTATCCTACAAATGATCAATATGTGCCTATTAGGGTATTTTTGGAACCTTCGGATTAAATTGCAGTCAACCAGCTTCGACAAAATTAAAATTTTTACTCACCACACTTGGATCAATATGCGAACAAAAAATATGCTAGGAATATGTGCTCTCGTTGTAGCCCAATTTTATCTACCCGGCATTGCCTATTCCCAAGCTCCTAGTCTATCCCGTTGGGAAACGTGGTTGGCACAAAACACGCATGCTATGCACGATGACTTTGCTCAATTGTCCGACGCCGATTTAGCACCATTTGGCGCTGCGACTAAAGGTGCTCAGCTGGTTATGCTCGATGAACAAAGTCATGGTGAAGAAAATGTCTTTGCCTTGAAGTCCCGACTAGTACGTTACTTACACGAGCAACACGGATTTGATGTCCTAGTGATGGAAAGCGGCATGTACGATGTCGACTATCTATGGCACCTCAATCAGCGTGACTTGAGCGGAAATTTAGATAAAAACTTAGGTGGAAACTTAGGTGGAAACTTAGGTGGAAATTTAGGTGAAAACTTAGGTGGAAGATTACGCAGCAATGCGTCCAATGCCCTCTTCTTCCAGTATGCCAAGAGTCCCGCCATCCTGAATCTACTCGACTACCTAGATACCCAACGAAATAGTCATCATCCCTTACAGCTTGCAGGTATGGACAGTATGCACACCGCCTACTATTCACAGCAACACTTAGTGAACGATCTTTATGCTCAACTCAAGAAGCTAGGTACTACAGCGCAAATTGAAGCGGCATGGCCGATGTTTACAACAATCAGCAATCAAATTCTGCATTTGCAACGAACACCGCCGACTCCCTTAGAAATGAAGGCGTATCTAGCAGTTACGATGCAATTGCAAAAACAATTTGCGACGCCAGAACACTATTTTTGGCGTCGACTCGCTGCCAGCTTACAGTTTGAAGCGACACGTCTTTGGGGACTGGCACATGAGCAACGCAGTCCTGCGATGGGTGAAAACTTAAAAACCTTATTGCAAACCGCTTTTAAAGGAAAAAAAGTCATCGTTTGGGGTAATTTTGTCCACCTCAATCGAACTGGATTAGGTCAAGGCAGCAATGTTGGAAGTCTCTTGAATAGCATGTATAAAGAGCGCATGTACGTCGTTCATTTCACCAGCAATCAAGGTAGTTACTATAACTTTTTCAACGAACAAAATACACCAGTTGTGCGGTTTCCATTTAAGACTATTGAGAACGCTCTTGAGCGTCAAGCAGGCCCGATCAACTTTACCAATTGGCGCGATTTACCTCGCGCCTTAAGCAAAGATAGAACCATTCAAGCATCGCTATTTTTTTACTTACCGGACGGCTTGTACGATCAAGCCAATCTCAAGTCCTTATGGCAAAATCGCATAGATGGCAGTTTTTTTCTCAATAAAATTACCACGACCAATCCATAAAATTGTTTCGGTTACACCGCTACGGTTTTTTATAGACCACGCCATCCTTCATAACAAAATCAACTTTCTCTAACAGCGAGATGTTTTGCAAAGGGTCACCTTTTACCGCCACAATATCGGCAGCAAAATTGACTTCAACCGAGCCTAGTCGTTTAGATTGATTTAACAGCTCAGCCGCGCCGATGGTCGCGCTGCGGATTGCCGCCAGCGGAGGCATACCAGCCTCGACCATGTAAGCAAATTCTTTGGCATTTTCACCGTGGGGGAAAACCCCCGCATCGGTGCCAAAGGCGATTTTGACACCCGCTTTATAAGCGCGTCCAAAGGTGGCTTGCAAGAGCGGCCCTATCGCCGCCGCCTTTGGTCGAACTAAGGGGGAGTAGTAATCAGCGATCTTGGCTTTTTCCGCCACGTAGCGCCCGGCCGAAAGTGTCGGTACATACCATGTGCCATGCTGCTTAAATAATTCGATCGCCTCGTCATCCATTAGGGTGCCATGTTCTATCGAATCTATGCCTGCACGAATCGCACGTTTCACTCCTTCTGTCCCATGCGCATGTGCTGCCACTCGGAATCCATAATCTTTGGCAGTACTCACAATGGTGCGTAATTCTTCGTCCGTGAATTGCGTGTTTTCACCACTGCTGGCTTGACTCAGTACTCCCGCTGTCGCGGTAATCTTGATCACGTCTGCGCCTTCTTGATAGCGCGCCCTGACCGCTTCACGAGCGCTGTCTGCGCCGTTGACGACACCGTTGGCTGGACCAGGTCTCCCCATTAAATGACGCATTGCATTGGAAAGTCCATTACTAGGGTCGGCGTGGCCGCCGGTAGTACCGATCGCCTTACCGGCCGTGAACATGCGCGGTCCAATGATATGGCCAGCATTGATGGCACGCTTCATAGAGACATTCAATCCCTCACTTGCACCAAGGTCGCGCACCGTAGTGAATCCCGCCAACAAGGTTCGTTCTGCGTATTTGATGGAGGCGAAAGCATGATCGGCGGCATCCAAACTTAAGGCTTCACGAAACTGATCGACCTGAGGCTTAGTCTCGCTCACTAGATGGACGTGCATATCAATCAGACCGGGCAAGCAACTATGGTTACTTAGATCAAGGTGAGACGGTGCTTGCACCATGGGAGAAATCGCTTTAATTACGCCGTTATCGATGCTAATGCTGACGCGTTCGCGCCATACGCCGCTCTTCACGTCCAATAATTTTCCACAGTCAACAATCATCGTTCCGGCTACGGCGATTGAACACATAGTGAGGGAACTGCTAAGCAAGATAAATTGAGTAATTTTGTGCATAA
>JAIELM010000015.1 GCA_019752975.1 Undibacterium sp.
TCCCCATTTTGAAATAAATCGTGGAGATTCTGCTGTAACAATAGCTTAGAGGGGCGCTTCAACAGGCTTTCTGCGGCAGGATTGGCGTACACAATAGCCGCCTGCTGGTTGAGCACAATCACCGCTGAGGCGAGTAAATCTAAACCAACAAATGGATCTATGCGTGGATAAATGCTTGGGTCAAAGCTACGGTTCGTCATTTCAAAAAATTCTCATAAAAAAAGGTCGCTAAACGACCTTTTTTGCGTGCGCGATGACAAGGTTTATTTTAGATTTCCTAGCTCACGCTTTAAGGCTTCTATATTTTTCTCTGTGCGGCTGACATCACTCTTTAAATTATTCACTCGCTCCATATACTTAGAAGTGAGCTTCTCGTCGGTTCTTCTCTCAACCTCACCACCGTTATATTCTTTTTTTAATGCCTCGTATTTTTGCTCTTCTAGTTTCAACTCATCCGTCAATATTTGTTTGCGATCAGAGTCCCTGGATTTTTGCGTGCTCTCATCCACTTTCGGAAAATTAGATGGGCTTGAAGCCGATTTGGTGGAAGTTGAATTTGCTGCCAATTTCTTTGCTGAAGCAGGTGCAGCGATGACATTCATGCGCGGTATATCGAGCAATTTACATCCTTTGGTATTACCTTTGTTCGTATATTCTTTTTTCCCATGAGCATCGATGCAAACATACACATCCGATTGCGACTGTGCGTAGGACGAATTTGACAAAGAACAAACCAGCAAAACCGATAGGATGAAAAGAATAAGCTTCATGTAAAGATCTATAGAGTAAAAACAGCTCAAGTGTATGTTATGCAGCGACTTTACACAATTGCTGTTATATCACTCCAATAAAAAAGCGGGGCTTACCCCGCTTTTTTTCAACATTACAGTGAGTAATACATATCAAACTCAGCCGGATGCGTAGTCATGCGCATACGTTGCACATCTTGCATTTTCAATTCGATGTAAGCGTCAATCATCGCGTCGGTAAATACGCCGCCACGAGTTAAGAACTCACGATCCTTATTGAGCTCGTCCAAAGCTTCTTCCAAAGAGGCACAAACAGTAGGAATCAATGCATCTTCTTCAGGCGGCAAATGGTACAAATCTTTGGATGCTGGTTCACCTGGGTGGATTTTGTTTTGTACACCATCAAGACCAGCCATCATCAAGGCCGCGAAGCACAAGTAAGGGTTAGCCAAAGGATCTGGGAAACGCGCCTCTACACGGCGTCCTTTAGGATTGGCGACATAAGGAATACGAATAGACGCAGAACGGTTTTTAGCAGAATAAGCCAATTTTACCGGTGCTTCGTAGCCAGGTACCAAACGCTTGTAAGAATTGGTGCCCGGATTGGTGATCGCGTTCAAAGCCTTAGCGTGCTTGATGATACCGCCAATATAGTAAAGCGCAAATTCAGACAAACCAGCATAGCCGTCACCAGCGAACAGATTTTTACCATCTTTCCAAATCGATTGATGGACATGCATACCAGAGCCATTATCGCCAACGATGGGCTTAGGCATAAAGGTCGCCGTCTTACCGTAAGTGTGAGCGACGTTCCAGACGACATATTTCAAATTCTGCGTCCAGTCCGCGCGTTCTACCAGAGTCGAAAATCGTGTACCGATTTCGTTTTGACCTGCGCCTGCAACTTCGTGATGATGCACTTCCACTGGAATACCAAGCGATTCCAAAATCAAACACATTTCTGAGCGCATATCTTGGAAACTATCGACTGGTGGCACTGGGAAATAACCGCCTTTAACCGTAGGACGATGACCGCTATTGCCGCCTTCGATTTTTTCGCCAGTGGTCCATGAGGCTTCACCAGAATCAATCTTCACGAAGCAGCCAGACATATCGATCTTCCAGCGCACACTGTCAAAGATAAAGAACTCTGGTTCTGGACCAAAGAAAGCGGTGTCACCGATGCCAGAGGATTTCAAATAAGCTTCAGCCCGTTTAGCAATAGAACGTGGATCACGGTCATAGCCTTTACCGTCCGATGGTTCGATCACATCACACTGCATAAAGAGTGTAGTCTCTTCCATAAAAGGATCGATATTGGCGGTATTAGGATCCGGAATCAAGAGCATATCGGACGATTCAATTCCCTTCCAACCGGCGATGGAAGAACCATCAAAGGCGTGACCGGATTCAAATTTATCGATATCAAAATGCGAAACAGGCACAGTCACATGCTGTTCTTTACCGCGAGTATCTGCAAAACGAAAATCAACAAACTTGACTTCGTTATCCTTCACCATCTTCAACACTTCTGTTGGGGTCATTGCCATATGAAACTCCTTGATCGATCAAAAAAATTTGCGGTGTACTTTGTCTGCAATCAGCTTGCCTGAGCAGAACACGAAAACAATGATAGCAGAAAGCGTGCCATGTTTAAAAAGCGAGATTCCGGCCAAAATAAAGATTCTCACGACTATATTGCACCATGATGACGCAAGATAAAATAGCTAGCACCAAAATAGTGCGAAAAGCCTTGTGCAAAATTACACCAGTGTGCAGATTATGCATTTACAATACCCAAATCAGGCGTAATTTTAGTGAGTAAACTCGACAGCTTGTCATTCCTGATTTTTTCCTCAAGCACAATATTCATCGAATCAACATCAGTTTGCCACTATGACCACTATGCAATAATGGCTTAAAAAGTACACAAAACTCATCAAACTCCATTCCCATGATCCCCATCATCCCAATTTCCGCCAGCGCGCCAAACAAACAACGCAAGCGCCAATTTGCCAAAGGTCGGCAAACTGACGTCGCTGCTCTACAACAAATCCAAGAACTATTAGGCCAGGCATCACGTCAAAAAGATTTGCTGATCGAGCACCTACACAAAATCAATGATCACTTTGGACATTTGCCCGTAACGCATCTAGTCGCCTTAGCGCAAGAAATGCGTTTGGCGCAGGCCGAAGTATTTGAAGTCGCTAGCTTTTATCACCACTTTGAGATTCGAACCGAAGAAGCCGTAGAGGATAGTCGATTACGTTTGCGTGTTTGTGACAGTTTATCGTGCGAGATGGCAGGTGCGAACCAATTGATAGAAAAATTGGGCTTACATTTTGCTGACAAAAATCTAAAAATAGAACCTGTCCCTTGCATAGGTCGCTGCGAACAAGCACCGGCGGCATGTCTAGAGCAAAACGAATTACCCTTTGCCTCGATCGCTACGGTTGAAGCCGCTATGCAGAACGCAATAATCACACCGCAACTAAATGACGATCGCATTGCACACCTCGATTTCGACAATTATCAAGCACAAGGCGGCTATCAAATTCTGCAAGACTGCATGCAAGGAAAAATCGACAAAGAAAGTCTTTTTAAGCTAATGGAGGATTCAGGCTTGCGTGGTTTGGGCGGTGCCGGATTCCCAGCTGGCCGCAAATGGCGATTAGTTGCAGCAGAAGCAGCGCCACGTTTAATGGCCGTTAATATCGACGAAGGCGAACCGGGGACTTTTAAAGACCGCACTTATTTGGAAAAAAATCCTCATCAATTTTTAGAGGGCATGTTAATCGCGGCTTGGGTGGTCGGGATTTCAGAAATCTATATTTATCTCCGCGACGAATACCATGCCTGCCGCCAAATTCTAGAAGCAGAATTAAACCAATTACGCCGCTCTACATTGATGCAAAACCAGCCGCGTATCCATTTGCGACGCGGTGCAGGCGCCTATATCTGCGGCGAAGAATCGGCCATGATAGAGTCTATCGAGGGCAAGCGCGGCTTACCTCGCTTGCGCCCACCGTATGTAGCGCAAGTAGGTTTGTTTGGCCGTCCGACTTTGGAACATAATTTTGAAACACTGTATTGGGTAACGACACTCATCCAAAAAGGCGCGCAATGGTTTACCTCCGAAGGCCGCAACGGTCGCACTGGAGTGCGTTCTTTTTCTGTCTCTGGTCGAGTCAAAAAACCCGGCGTGCATCTCGCACCAGCGGGCATTTCACTCACCGAACTAATCAACGAATTTGCCGGTGGCATGTTAGTCGGACACGAGCTATACGCTTACTTACCCGGTGGCGCTTCGGGTGGAATTTTACCCGCCTCACTCGCCCATGTACCACTCGATTTTGACACACTACAGCCCTACGGTTGCTTTATAGGATCGGCGGCGATTATCGTTTTATCGCAACATGACAGTGCCGTAATGGCTGCACGTAATACCATGGCTTTTTTTAAACATGAATCTTGCGGTCAGTGCACTCCCTGCCGTGCCGGTACCGCCCGCGCCTTAGAAATTATCGAAAAAGAAGTTTGGGACATCCCACTATTGGAGGATTTATCGCAAGTGATGCGTGATGCCTCTATCTGTGGTTTGGGGCAAGCGGCACCCAATCCTGTCGATTGTGTGATCAAATATTTTCCGCACGAGCTCATCAAAAATCAAGGAGCACAAACATGAGTCAGGCGCACATTCAGATTCAACTTAATGGTCAAACAGTGGCTTGCCAGCCCAATGAGAGTCTACTCAATATCGCCAAACGTCTAGGTATAGCCATCCCCCATTTATGCTACAAAGAAGGTATGGCAACTGCAGGTAATTGTCGCGCCTGTGTGGTCGAAGTCAAAGGTGAACGCACTCTCGCACCGTCGTGCTGCCGCAACGCCAGCAACGGTATGGAGGTGACCACCAATAGCGAACGCGCTATACGTTCACAAAAACTGGTACTCGAATTATTGCAAACCGACTTCACCACGGAACTCCGTGAAGAAAAGAATGAATTGTCCATTTGGTCAAAAAAACTCGGCATAGCGAAATCGCGGTTCACCACCCCGCAAGCGATCAAAAAAGACCAATCGCATCCAGCCATTAGCGTGAACCTAGACGCCTGCATACTGTGCACCCGCTGTGTACGTGCTTGCCGTGAGACCCAAGTCAATGATGTAATCGGCCTTGCATTCCGTGGATCAGAAGCCAAAATCGTCTTCGACATGGATGCCGTTATGGGAAATTCTACCTGTGTCGCATGCGGCGAATGTGTACAAGCCTGCCCGACCGGTGCATTGCTACCTGCGGCAGCGGTGGCACAACGAATTCCGGACCAGTCCATCGATTCCGTTTGCCCGTATTGCGGCGTCGGCTGTCAACTCACTTATCAAGTTAAGGACAATACCATCATTGCCGTCGATGGTAGAGACGGCCCCGCCAATCATCAGCGTCTG
>JAIELM010000506.1 GCA_019752975.1 Undibacterium sp.
TTTTACCCCTATAACAATATGGTGTCTACACCTCAACAACAACGCGCATTTTGGTTACGTCATCTGCATAATTGGCATTGGATAAGTTCGGCGATCTGCCTGATTGCGATGATGCTGTTCGCCGTCACTGGTTTTACTTTGAATCATGCAGGCGACATCGAAGCTCGCCCAAAAACCAGCAAAAAAAACGGACAAGTACCCGAAAACTTACGCCAACAATTAAGTGTGGAGGTCGCCAAACGTAGCCAAAAGGGGGCCGATACCCAATTGCCAGATGACGCCGTGCAGTGGCTAGCTACCCAGCATCGCATTGATGCAGCAGGTAAATTGGCTGAATGGACGCCGGAAGAAATTTATGTGCCACTGCCACGACCTGGCGGGGATGCGTGGCTACGTGTGAATTTGGCCGATGGTGAATTTGAATATGAAAAAACCGAACGTGGTGTAGTCGCCTATTTAAATGATTTGCACAAAGGTAGAAATACGGGCAAAGCTTGGTCATGGTTCATCGATATTTTTGCGTTAGCGTGTCTGATTTTTTGTATCACAGGTCTATTTTTATTGAAGATGCACGCTAGCAGTCGCCGCCTGACTTGGCCTTTGCTTGTTGCTGGTCTGGTCTTGCCTTTGGTACTCAGTATTATGTTTATTCATTAGTAGGACTTATGCAAAACAGACTTCAGGGAGCATAGCCGTAGCCTAGGCTGCTCCTAACTGTATTAAATCCGCCAGCTGACTCAAGGTAACAAAAGTCAAGGTAACAAAAGTAAGTGAGTAAATAAATCCTACAGTCAAGCCAGCAAACTCATCCATAGCAATACTCTACTCATCACCTATTTATTGAGGACATTATGCAAGATATGCAAAAAATACTTCCTTTCGCTATCACCAGTTTGTTGGGGACATCCGCCATGGCAGCGGAACTGGTCGTCAAAGTTGAAGTACCCAAACTTTCAGTTGCTGAATATCATCGTCCTTATGTCGCCATTTGGGTTGAACGTCCAGATCAAAGTTTTGCAGCAAATTTATCGGTCTGGTATGACCTCAAAAAGCGCGACAACGAAGGTGCAAAATGGTTGAAGGATATGCGCCAATGGTGGCGTCGTAGTGGTCGTGACGTCGCTATGCCTATTGATGGTGTCAGCGCAGCGACACGCATCGTTGGGGAGCATAGCTTAAGTTTTGCGGGTGATAAAACGGCGCTCAGTACATTGCCCGCAGGGGAATACAATTTGCTAGTTGAAGCGGCACGTGAAGGAGGAGGGCGTGAAGTAGTGAAAGTCCCGTTTGTGTGGGGCGGTAAAGAGAGTAAAACTGTGGTTGTGCAAGGTAGCCATGAGTTGGGTGCTATTTCTGTTCAAGTGAAACCATAAGCGCTTGTCTCCATTTTTTTTCGCCCTTTTCTAACATGACATTATTTATTTGAGGAATACAACATGGATCTCTTCTTAAGCAAAACCAGTCAACGTATTGGCCTAGCAATCGCGGCATGCATACCTTTATTAGCACCGCTGGATGCACTTGCACACCGCCAGTTTATCGTGCCAACTTCAACCGTTGTCAGTGGCAAAGCGCCATGGGTGAGCTTTGACGCGGCGGCGGCGTCGGACGTGTTTTTCTTTGATCATGTTGCGATGAATTTAAACGATCTAGTCATCACCGCCGCCGACGGTTCTACCGTAAAAGCGGAAAATCAAAGCACTGGGAAATTACGGAGTAGCTTTGACTTGCGAACCGAATTAACCGGCACCTATCGTATCGCGGTAGTGAGTAGTGGTATTAATGCGAGCTACAAAGAAAATGGCACCACCAAACGCTGGCGCGGTACCGCAGAAACTTTTGCCAAAGAAGTCCCTGCCAATGCCGAAGAATTACAAGCTAGTTACAATCAAGGCCGTGTAGAAACCTTTGTGACCAACGGTAAGCCGAGCACCACAGCATTAAATGCAACGGGCAAAGGTTTGGAATTAAGCCCGATCACGCACCCGAATGATTTAGTGGTTGGTGAAACTGCGCAATTTCGTTTCCTGATTGACGGCAAACCTGCAGCAGGTGCCAAAGTCACGGTGATTGCTGGCGGCATTCGTTATCGCCAAAAATTGGACGAACAGATTTTGACGACTGACGGTGACGGTAGAGTGAGCATCAATTGGCAGGGCGCTGGTTTGTACTGGATTCAGGCAAACTTGAGCGATAGTAAATCTGGCATCCCTGGTGTCAAAGATCGTCGTGCCAGCTATGTTGCGACTTTGGAAGTCATGCCACAGTAAAAGCTAGTAGGTGCTACGCGCTGGTCGTATGTTCAAAAACATCTATGTTGATGCTTAAGTTTACGCTTAAATTTAAGCAGATACTAATGAATGCAAGGCCGACGCGTCCTCGCTCTTAGCCGTGCGCATTGAGTAGCGCATTGAGTAGCGCATTTTCGCTCTCCACTTTATTATTTTTACCTGGTTTCCCGTGTCTATTTCCAGTTCATCAAGGTTCAATCAACGACAGGTGATTATTCCCCTGCACATGACACAACCACGCGTGCCAGACCTCAATATGCAGCGATTCGATCTGCATGGTTTGAGCATGGGTACGAACTGGCAAGTGCAATGTTATGTGCAACCGCATCTCGATCACGAGACATTACAAGTGGGTATACAAACCCAACTCGATCAAGTCGTTGCACAGATGAGTCCATGGGAAGCCAATTCCAACATCAGTCAATTTAATCGAGCACCTGCAAATAGCTGGCATGTATTGCCAACCGAGTTTTTTAAAGTGTTGCAACATAGTCTGTTTGTGGCAGAACAGACGCAAGGTGCCTACGATCCTAGTATTGGTCATCTGGCCAATTTGTGGGGTTTTGGTCCGGCAGGAAAAATCACCGCAGTACCCGATGCAGCGGCAATTTCGCAAGCTTTAGCGCTGACGCAATGGCGCTGTGTGCAAATTAATCCTGAGAATCAGAGCGCCTTACAGACAGGGAATATTCATCTCGATTTATGTTCCACTGCAAAAGGCTTTGGTGTAGATCACGTCGCTCGTTATTTGCAGCAATTAGACATACACAGTTATCTGGTCGAAGTGGGTGGTGAACTGCGTGGTCTAGGCTGTAAGGCCGATGGTCAGCCTTGGTGGGTGGAGTTAGAGGAATTACCCGAATCAAATAAGATTCCATGTATTGCTGCCTTACATGGTTTGGCGATCGCCACTTCTGGCGACTACCGGCGTTACTTTGAGATCGCAGGTCAACGCTATTCGCATAGCATAGACCCACGCAATGGCTACCCAGTACCACATGGCGTGGCTTCAGTCACGGTACTTCACCCCGAATGCATGATCGCTGATGCTTTGGCGACAGCGATGACGGTGCTGGGCTTAGAACGAGGTATGGAATACGCCAAGCAATTACATGTCGCCGCACGTTTTATTGTGCGTGAAGCTGATACTTATCGTCAAACCTTGAGCCCGGCATTGATGGCGATGCTAGACTAAGACTCTGATCATTAATATGCCATCACAAAATCAACAACTACATCACAAGCTCCTACCATTCGCCTTATGCCTAGCGCTCAGTCTTTGCGCGATTTGCTTGTTCGCACCAATCGAGCCTTTCTTTAGCATACAACAGCTGCGCATGAGTACTTTGGCTAGCGTGTTGAGCAGTTATTTCTTATTTTATTTTTGGATACTCAAGCGACATCATCGGTTCCATCAATCCAGCCATCAAGCAAAACTCGATCTCGCCAGCATGCATCAAGAACAGGTATTGATCGTCTTTGCTAGTCAAACTGGTTATGCAGAACAACTCGCCACGCAAACTCACAATAGCTTGCAGCAAGGTGGGATGCAAACTCAACTCTGTGACATTAGTCAACTCAGTGCCGAGATACTGCAGCAAGCCCATAAGGTGTTATTTTTGGTCAGTACAACCGGTGAAGGCGATGCGCCGGATAGCGCGGCCAAATTTGCCCGTGACATCATGGGACAAACGATCAAATTTCCACAACTACACTATGCGATACTCGCCTTGGGTGATCGCAACTACCAAGCCTTCTGTGCTTTTGGACATCAACTTGATCATTGCTTACACCAACAAGGCGCTCAGACTTTATTCGATATTGTCGAAGTCGATAACGGTGATGACGGTGCTCTACGACATTGGCAACATCATTTGGGCGTGCTCAGCGGTCACACTGATCTCGCTGACTGGCATCAAGCTGAGTATGAAATATGGACGCTGACTGAACGACATTTATTGAACGCGGGCAGTCAAGGCAATCCGGCGTATCAACTACGTCTGACACCTCCCAAAGACAGCATTTGGCAGGCAGGCGACATCGCCGAAATTTTGCCGCGTCACCCTGATGTAGATCGGACATTGCCACATCGCGAGTACTCTATTGCCTCCATCCCACAAGATGGCGCGGTCGAGCTGATCGTACGTCAAATGCAACAAGCTGATGGCAGCTTGGGATTAGGGTCGGGTTGGCTTACCCATTATGCGGGTATCGGCGAATCTATCCAATTACGCTTGCGCAGCAATCGCAGTTTTCATCCTCCCACTTCGGACTGTCCGCTGATCTTAATCGGCAATGGTACCGGCATCGCGGGTTTGCGCGCTCATCTGAAGCAACGTGAACATGAGCATAAGCAAAAGCGGACGCAAAATATACCCACGCAAAACTGGCTGTTCTTCGGCGAACGCAATCACGCCCACGATTATTTCTGTCAATCCGAGATCGAGCAATGGGTAGCGAATAACAATTTAAGCAAACTCGATTTAGCTTTTTCCCGTGATCAAGCACAAGGCTGTTACGTACAAGACAAACTGCGGGAACAAGCGACGGAGTTACGTGCGTGGGTTCAGCAAGGCGCGGCTATTTATGTTTGCGGTAGCTTGGAAGGTATGGCCGGTGGTGTCGATCAGGCATTGAGCGAGATCTTGGGAGAGGGCGAGGTAGAGCGCATGCGTGAAGAGGGATTGTATCGACGCGACGTTTATTAAACACAGGTTTAAATACAGCTTTAAGCGCAGATTTGCCGTGAGAGTGTGATCATTGGGTGGATTCAGTTGCTATGATGATTCATCAAAAAACGAAAACCCTTCAACGCCGAGACGCCGGGGCGCTGGGGAGCGCAGAGATTTCCTCCGATTTTCTCCGCGTCTCCGCGCCTCGGCGTTGAAGGGTTTTGACTTTTT
>JAIELM010000428.1 GCA_019752975.1 Undibacterium sp.
CTAAGACCAAGAGCGAGGCTCCTGCAGCTTGTAATTTTTGTGCGTCTTGTTTCAGGAGATCTGCTGCTTCTAGTGTTTTTCCTTGCACTTTATAGCCGCCAAATTGGTGTACTGATTGTGGGGTTAAACCGAGATGGGCGCACACTGGGATCGCGCGTTCGGTCAAAAAATGGATGATGGGTGCAATCCACGCGCCGCCTTCGACTTTGACCATTTGCGCGCCCGCTTGGATCAACTGTACAGCATTGGAGTAGGCGGTTTCTGGTGTCGGATAGCTGCCAAACGGCATGTCAGCGATCAAGAAGGCTTTGTCATTGCCACGTGCGACGCTGGCGGTATGGTAGGCTACTTCTTGATTGGTGACGGGAAGAGTAGATTGATGGCCTTGGCACACCATGCCTAAGGAGTCGCCCACCAATAGAATCTCTACCCCGCATCTATCCATTAATGCCGCGAAGCTGGCGTCGTAACAGGTAAGCATGACGATTTTTTCGCCTTGTTGCTTGAGCGTGTTGATAGTATTGATGGTAATCGCTTTGCGGTCTTGTAGGTATTCTGCCATGATGATTCCTTGGTTTGATTCGGCTAACTTCGAAAAATAAAATACACCGCCCCAATCAAACAGACACCCGCCCACACATAATCGAGCTTAAACGGTTGATCCATCACGATCATGGAGAAGGGCACAAAAACTAAAAGTGTCAGCACTTCTTGTAAGATTTTAAGCTGAGCTAAATTGTACTCTGTATAGCCAATTCGGTTGGCGGGCACTTGTAATAGGTATTCAAATAGAGCAATGCCCCAACTGACTAAGGCGGCGACATACCAGGCTTTGTTTTGCTGATGTTTGAGATGCCCATACCAGGCAAAAGTCATGAAGGCATTGGACAGGATTAATAGTCCTGTAGTCTGAACGATGACGGGGATGTGCATGAGTAAATTTAGTCTAGCTTACGAATTTCTTGATCCGCAACCATAGGTGCAAAGGCATGTGCCGCGCCTTTGTTTGGTATCTGGATAAACGGGGCAATTTGCAGTAGCGGTATTAAGACAAAGGCGCGCACTGTCATTCGTGGATGTGGCACGATCAGGCCTTTTTGATGGATGCTTTGCTCGCCATATAGTAATAAATCCAAGTCCAAAGTGCGAGGGGCATTACGATAAGGACGTTCGCGTCCGCAGGCCAGTTCTAATTTTTGCAATTCAAATAGCAGGGCGTAGGCATCTAATTCTGTGTTAATTTCTAATACCGCGTTGATGTAATCATCCCCGCTAGAATCGATTGGTGCGGTGACAAATAGCGAGGATTGCGCGCCTGCGCTGGTTTGCGGAAGTTTGCTTAGTGCTGCGATAGCGTATTCGACCGTGGCGCGAGCATCGCCTAAGTTGGCACCTATGCCTATGTAAGCGGTAGTGGTCATGGACTATTCTGGCTTGGGCTTGGCTGCACGGTTGGGACTGCGTCGTGGACGGCGTTTTTTTGTTGGTGCAGCTTGTGCAGTGGCACTCTTAGGTTTGACGGTCAATAGATAGGCGCGCTCCTCCTCATCGCCTTCCATAAAGGCGGTCCACCATTCGCCCATTTCGGCATCGATTTCGCCTGAGGCGCAGCGTAATAAGAGAAAATCATAGCCAGCACGCAGGCGGGTATTTTCTAGTAATTTATACGGCGCTTTACCTGTGCGTTTTTCAAAACGTGGTTGCATGGCCCAAATGTCGCGCATGTCAGAACCAATCTTGCGTTGCAATGCCAAGGCATCGGATTGGGTATTCAGAACATCGTCTACCGCCAGATGTAAGGCGGGGATGGAAAGTTCGCCAGCGGTTTTATAAGCTTCCCATTTTTCGACTACTTGATGCCACAGTAGGGAGGCAAATAGAAAGCCAGGAGAAACAGTTTTTCCTTGCTTGACGCGTTCATCCGTATTCGCCAGAGCCAGGGTTACAAAACGCTCACCTAGCGGTTGTTCTAGTACCACATCAAGGAGTGGCATTAGGCCATGATGCAGACCTTCTTTACGCAATTGCTGTAAGCAGGCCATCGCGTGTCCGCTCATGAGTAGTTTGAGCATTTCATCAAACACGCGAGCGCTTGGGACATTATTGATTAAGGCCGCCATCACCGGGATGGGTTTGCGGGTTTCTGCTTCTATGGAAAATTGCAGTTTTGCGGCAAAGCGAACTACCCGCAAAAGACGTACTGGGTCTTCGCGAAAACGTAATTCCGGCACACCGATGATGCGCAAAGTTTTTTTGCGGATGTCGGCGATACCGCCGTGATAATCTAATACCGTTTGGGTGGCAGGATCGTAGTACATGGCGTTGATGGTGAAGTCGCGTCTAGCGGCATCTTCGTATTGTTCGCCGAAGGTATTGTCGCGTAAGACGCGTCCGTGCTCATCCTTAGGTGCTTCATTCTTAGCTTCGCCGCGAAAGGTGGTCACTTCTAAAAGATCTGAGCCAAACATGACGTGCACGATTTGAAAACGTCGCCCGATCAGAAACGCACGCCTAAATAATCGCCGTACTTGTTCTGGTGTGGCATTGGTGGCGATGTCAAAATCCTTGGGTTTGATGCCGAGTAAAAGATCACGCACAGCGCCGCCAACGATAAAGGCTTTAAAACCATTCTCTTGTAGCGTTTGGGTGACGCGCACAGCATTATTCGAGACCAAATCAGGGTCTATACCATGCTCTTTAGCGCTCAAGACCTTGGGCTTATTTTTTTTGCTGGGAGCGGCATCCTGCTCGGGATCTTTTACGCCTAGGATTTTACGGATAAATTTTTTGATCATTTTTTATTTAAATAAATACAGTAAGGTCCAAGCTTTTTTTTCTGCGTGTGCCAATAGCGTGGTGCTGGGGTTAGTCGCAATTGGGTGGCTGACAATGGAGAGCAAAGGAATATCGTTGTGTGAATCACTGTAGAAGTAGGTCTTAGGAAAATCCCTCATGTCTTTTCCATGCTGCTTCAACCAAGCCTGCAAATGTACTACCTTGCCTATGCCCGAACTGGGAACGCCATACAGTTTACCAGTGATATTGCCGCTTTGGTCGAGTTCTGGTTCTGCTGCCATCAGATGTTTGATTCCCAACGCTGTGGCGATAGGCTCGGTGACAAAGCGGTTAGTCGCGGTAATGATGGCGACGAGATCATCCTGTTCTTGGTGTTGTTTAATTATTTCAAAGGCGGGCGCTAACAACGCAGGTTGTATCACCTCTTGCATAAATTGTGCGTGCCAAGCATCTAATTGCGCTCTTGGAAAATGGGCCAAAGTACCCAAAGCAAATTCCAAATATGCGACTGGATCGAGTGAGCCATGTTGATATTGCAGGAAATACTCGCTGTTGCGACGAGAAAATTCCTGTGCATTGACCTCACCCGAGCGAGGCAAAACTTGGGTTAAAAATTTCCCCCACTCGTAATCCGAATCGAGGGGAAGTAAAGTGTGATCAAGGTCAAATAGCGCTAGGTTTTGCATTTTCTTTTTGAAGTAATTCTCTTAATAATGGTAAGGTGATCGGCCGTTTGGTCTCTAGGGAGTAGTGATCCAATTGGCTGAGCATCTCGGATAAGGAGCGCATGTCGCGTCGATAATGGGTAATCAGATAGGGTAACACGCCCGCAGCCAATCCCACCCCTTTTGCTAAGGCGGCTCGCTCAAGAGCATTAATTTTATCTTCGTCGCTTAAACCCAACACTTGATAAATAAGCCCCCAACCTAAGCGGGTGCGTAGGTCCTCTCTCACTCCCAAGATCATAGGTGGACGGTTGCCCGCAGCGACGAAAAAGCCGCGATGTGCACGAACTTCGTTAAACAAGGCGAAGGCATCAATCTGTGCGGCGGGTGATAATTGTTCGCAATCGTCCAACAAATACAGGTCGATTTCTGGAGTGTAAACGAAGTGCTCTGGTGGCGCATCTGGTCGTAAGTAGCGGGCGTTGGCTTGTTGGGCTAAGGCATGTAGTAAGTGGGTCTTTCCCGCACCAGCTTCACCCCACAAGTAGACCGAACGCTCGTCGTATTGACTGGCAATTTTTTCCGAAAAAAGACAGAGTAGTTGCGCTAACTCCGCGTTTTGCCCAACCACAAAAGTGTCAAGGGAAGGCGGTTTTTCTGCGTCCAAATCTAGCAAAAGTTGTCGCATTATTTTATTGATTTCTACTATAAAAACTACTGGCTAAATAGGTGGAACGTAAGTGTTTTATCCCCACTGATACCACTGCGGCCAAAGGTAAAGCGACGAGAATGCCGATAAATCCAAATAACTGACCAAAGGCCATCAATGCAAAGATGACAGTCAAAGGATGCAGACCAATTCGTTCTCCGACTAATTTGGGTGTTAAGAAAAAACCTTCTAAAACCTGACCGAATCCATACACGATAGCCACTGAAATTAAACCATGTAAATTATTAAATTGTAGCGCCGCGCTGATCATGGCCAAGAATAAGCCAAAGCCAAATCCCAGATAAGGTATGACTACCAATAGACCAGTCAATACGCCCACAGGAATAGCTAAATCAAAGCCCGCAATAGATAAGCCTAGGGAATAATAGGCGGCCAGAATAATCATTACCATGACTTGCCCGCGCAAATATTGCGCTAATAGCGTATCAACTTCATTCGCTAAAGACAAAAGGAGCGTGCTCCAACGGCGTGGTAATAGATTTTTGATGCGCGCAATTAAGGCATTCCAATCCATGAGTAAATAAAATAAAACAACAGGAATTAATACTAAATTGGCGATCAAACCCAAGACCGCTGCCCCACCGACTTTGATTGACGATAAAATTCCTTTAGCAATCGCTTCACCGCTAGAACTTAAGTGCTCACTGACTAAGGCTTTAATCGAAGCAGCGTCGAAATGATTTTCTATACCCAAATCATGCAAAATGGGTGTCAGTGCACCGTTGAGTTTTTCCACTAACAAGGGGATTTGATTTTGTAATTGTGGAATTTCCTTCTGAAAAATAGGCACTAAAATTAGCAATAGAGTGAGCACTACCGTGATCATCAATACGATCACTAAGGCCGCTGCCAATGGACGAGGAACGGTCCAGCGCCCGAGTTTGAAGCGTGCTAATTGATCGACCCAAGGATTGAGCGCATAGGCAAAAGTCGCTGCTACCACGAACGGAGTTAATATGGGGCCAAGCCGATTGAGTAGAAGCATAAAG
>JAIELM010000472.1 GCA_019752975.1 Undibacterium sp.
ATTCCATGGGCTGATGCAGACTACTGGACCCAAAGCCTGGGTTTGCGGTGCGTTTGTCACTTGCGCAGCGTAGTAACGTAAAAAATCTACCGCTTCCCTGACTTCAGCAAGCGCATTCGGTAGAGATTTACCTGCCTCGCGGATGGCTAGCGCCATGAAATCTAGGGTTTGTTCTTCCAATAAATCGGCCGCTTTATTCAGACAATTGGCGCGTAAGCTAGGGGTTTGATTTTGCCACTCTTCCGCGTAGGCTTGCGCCGCAGCTAAGGCCGTTTGCACGTCTTGAGTATCCGCTTCAATCACGCTGCCAACGACATCGCGTAGGTCGGCAGGATTGAGAACCTGGCGGGTATTGGTCGCGGAGATAGTGCCAGCGATTAAGGGAGTCGCTTGTAAAGACTGTTGGCTAAAAGCGGAGAAATGCGCACTGATTCTTTGCAATTCCAGTTCATTAGAAAAATCCAAACCAGCTGAATTTTTACGTTCTTCACCGAATAATTGTGATGGCAAATGAATGCCAGTGTGCATCACGCCAGTTAATTCGGTGGCGATAGCAATTGGATCGGCGATCAAAGATTCTATAGAAATTTTTTCGTCGACTATTTGATTGACGAAGGAGGAATTGGCACCGTTTTCTAACAGTCTTCGCACTAAGTAAGCTAGTAGCGTTTGATGGGAACCGACGGGTGCATAAATCCGGCAAGGCTTGGCTAATTTGTCCGCACCTACCACTTGGTCATACAAAGTTTCACCCATACCGTGCAGGCATTGGAATTCATAGTCAGTGACTTTAGCTTCTTGCGCCCAGCTATAAATGGTTGATAAGGTCAGTGCATTATGTGTGGCAAATTGAGGGTAAATTTGTGCCGTTGCTTGCAAGAGTTTTTGTGCGCAAACTAGATACGACACGTCGGTGTAGACCTTGCGGGTATACACGGGAAACTGGCTCATACCATCGACTTGCGCACGTTTGATTTCAGAATCCCAATACGCACCCTTGACTAAACGTACCATGAATTTGCGGTTGCTACGGCGCGCTAAATCGATCAGATAGTCAATCACATAGGGACAGCGTTTTTGGTAGGCTTGCACCACAAAACCCAAGCCCTCAAAACCAGCTAAATCAGGATCAAAAGCGAGGGCTTCCATTAAGTCGAGCGAAAGTTCTAAGCGATCGGCCTCTTCGGCATCAATGTTTAAGCCAATATTGTAGTTCTTCGCCAAAATCAGTAATTGCTTGAGCAATGGCAGTAATTCGGTCATGGTACGTGCCCTTTGCGCACGTGAATAGCGTGGGTGCAGCGCTGAGAGTTTGACCGAAATGCCAGGGCCTTCTTTGATGCCACGTCCGTTTGATGCCTTACCGATGGCATGGATTGCGGTCTCGTAGGCTTGATAATAATTGGCAGCATCGTGCGCGGTAAGAGCCGCTTCGCCTAACATATCGTAGGAGTAGCGATAACCACGTGCCTCATTGCTTTGGCTATTTTTGAGGGCTTCTTCTATGGTTTGTCCGGTGACGAATTGATTGCCCAGCATGCGCATGGCGAGATCGACACCTTTACGTATCAAAGGTTCGCCGCCTTTGGCGATTAAACGTGTTAGGGCTGAGCCTAAGCCATTATCACTATTGGTGCTGACTAATTTTCCCGTGACCAGTAAGCCCCAAGTGGCGGCATTGACGAACAAAGACGGCGATTCACCTAGGTGTTTGCGCCAATCACCTTTGCTGATTTTGTCTGCGATTAATCGATCTTTAGTCGCTGCATCGGGAATCCGTAATAAGGCTTCGGCCAAACACATTAAGGCAACGCCTTCTTCAGATGACAAGGAAAATTCGTGCATCAAGGCGTCGACGCCGGAAGCACGAGTACGTTGTTCGCGCACATTAGAAACTAAATTCCTAGCCAAGCTAGCGATGTTGTTTTTTGCGCCGGGAAATGCCTGTAAATTCGCCAATAACCAAGACACTGCTTCTGGCTCAGCTCGTCTATACGCTAAAGTAATGTTATTCCTTAGTGTTGACTGTGTAGGTAAAAGTTCTTGCTGAAGTGCTTGGAATGCAGTGCTTGGAATGGGCGAATTCATGGAGGGCATCACTTATGAAAAATTTTATGAACAACATTCAATTGTATAGTCGATGAGTGTGGATTAATTCTGGTATTTTTCGCGATTATCAAAATATTGTATTTTGTGCGACAATAAGGCCAAATTATATTAATAACCGAGCAGAGTATTTTCATGTTAGATAAAATCAGCAAACGTATACTGGCCGAATTACAAAGTGACGGACGCATTAGTAACGTCGAGCTCGCCACGCGCGTCAATCTTTCTCCGGCAGCCTGCCTAGAACGCGTGCGCAAGTTACAAGAGTCCGGTTATATCTTGGGCTATACCGCGCAACTAAGCCCTCAACTATTGGATGTTGCCTTATTGGTGTTTATTGAGGTGGTATTGGATAGGACCACTCCCGATGTGTTTGAGGCCTTTAAACGAGGCGTGCAAGCTATTCCTGAGGTATTGGAATGCCATATGGTAGCGGGTGGTTTTGACTATCTCGTTAAGGCGAGGGTGAAGGATATGAACGCTTATCGCGACTTTTTAGGGAAGTCTTTGTTGCAGTTAAGCGGTGTGCGTGAGACTCATACTTACGCGGTGATGGAAGAAGTGAAAAATACCACTGCCTTGCCAATCAAATAGTTTTGGCAAAAAAATGCGCAAACTTGTGGAACTTCTCCCCTAATAGAAGACGTGTAGGTCAGAAAAGGAAATGGCGGCACTAGCTTACTATGCCGCCATTCTGAACTAATGATGTAGGGCAGGTTGCATCCACCCTACATTACATACCTGCATTATTTCATCAATAACCAATACCGCGCAATATCCGGTCCGCCGTCTTTGCCCTGTACAGACTTCAATACTTCTTCAGCTTTGGCTCTATTGCCCGCTTTTAAATAGGCCATACCGAGATGTAACTTAGCTTCTTCTGGTGCCTTTAGGCCGCCTTTGGCAATACCATCTTCCATTAACTTAATGCCGCGTTCATGCTGACCTTGAATCACGAAATTGTAGCCCATGTTGACCATGCCTAGGCCTGATTTAGCCGCTTTGGCATCGGCTTCGCCCTTGTCCAAAGTCTTAGTATCCTCAGCAGCTTGTTTAGTTACCTTATCCAAATAAGGTTTATGCTTTGCACCGTTTTTGCCGACCCCCAATATGTTGGCCTTAAAACCTACTTCCAGGACGGCTTTAGCTTCCAAAGGCAAACCAACTAGCATCGCCAATTCCGCCATTTCCATGTATTGATCGGCGTCTTCTATGCCGTCCACGTTGAGCATCAAACGATACCAATCCAAACGCAAACGATCAGAGAAAGTCGGTTTATTAGGAACGCGATATAACAGGTCTAACCAATATTCTTTAGACGGGTAGCTTGTCACAATACGTTCTAGCGTATGTTCTATGCCGTCAAGATCCTTGAGATGTTGTTGAGTGCTCAAAGTAAGACGGTAGCGTTCTAGAGCTGGCACACGTTTAGCAGCATCGTCAGCGGCAATCATGCGCTGAAATTCTGGTAAAGCTTTGGCATAGTCCTTGGAAAAATACAGGCTATAAGACAAAATTTGTCGCGCCAATTCATGCTTATTATCAAGGCTCAAAGTCCGGTTGGACCAAGCGATGGCCTCGGGGTACTTGGTCGCGTTATAGAATATGCCCGCGATTCCTTCACTATATTTGATTTTTTCTTCTAGCTTGCTGAAGTCAGATTTGATCATTTGATCAAAAGCATCGGCCAACGCGGCATGATCATTCATGCTGGAGGCCAGTACTGCCTTGGTTCTCTGTATAAAGAAGAGTTCGTAGGGGGTTTTTTTGTCTGACAATTCAAACACCGTATTGACTTTTTCAAGTGCCTCGGCGTACTGCTTAGCTTCGATTAATTTTTGTATTTCTTTATACGGTTTATCCCATTCACTACGGATCACTTCTAGCTTAAGGGGATCGACTTTCTCCTCCTTTTGTTGTGCATAGCTCTGCGTAGAGAAGGAAGTGACCGAGGCTGTACCAAGTAACAATACAAGCGCCGCTAAGGCGATAGGAGATTTTTTTATCATGGCAATGTTTGAGTAATGTGTGGGGAAAATAGGGAAAATGGTATCTCAATTTTAACCGGGGAAGCAATTGGCAATTATAACGCGATTTTTACTACGTTTTGTCGGCTTTTATGCTCGCTACCGTAGCATCGACGCGGCTCAAGGGAAAAACGAGTAAACTAGGCGTTTTCCTTGCTATGGTTATCTTGTGTCTCGTCTCACCTATACACCTGCTCAATTCCTAGTTCACGACGATACAATGGCGAGCTGTTTTGCCCTGTTAGACGATGCGTATAGCAGCGCTGCGAATTCGCGTTTGTATACAGGTTTGTTACAAATTCTGCGTTGCCACGATACCGCTAGTTGGAATGTAATGTGGCGAGCGGCCGAGTGTGCGCTGCAGGAGGGGTATTTCGCGGTCTCACTATTAAGCTATGAAACTGGTGCACAATTACAGCAAATTGAAGCTAGGCCTGAGGCTGCCGTATCGCAGATTCTTATTTTTGAACATTGTGCGCTGTTAGACTCGGTTCAGGTTCTGCAGTTTTTGGAGCAGCACAGCTTAGGATCTGCGACCGGATTGCGTCGCTTACGCAGCAATCTCACGCAGGAGGAATTTAGTGCTGCGATACAGCGCATACTTGACTACATTGCTGCTGGTGACACTTACCAAGTTAATTTTACCTATCGACTGTACTTTGAAAGCTACGGCTCTGTGCATGCGCTGTACCTCGCGCTTCGTCAGCGACAGGCGGTGCCCTACGGGGCATTGATTAGCTTACCTGATGGTGGGGCGATCGTGTCGCTTTCACCTGAGCTTTTTATTCGGCACCAAGCTGGACAACTTTACGCCCGACCTATGAAGGGAACAGCGGCAGCAACTGGTGACGATGAGCTTGATCGAGCGTTGGCACTAGCGCTGGCACAGGATCAAAAAAATCGCGCAGAAAATCTGATGATCGTGGATTTATTGCGAAATGACCTAGGACGTATTGCGCAAACGGGTTCGGTCAAAGTGACTACCTTATTTGAGGTCAAACGCTATAACAGCGTGCTGCAAATGACCTCGGATATCAG
>JAIELM010000252.1 GCA_019752975.1 Undibacterium sp.
GTCAATTTTTCTTGCAAGATCTCTTTACGTGCAATCGCTGATTCTGAAATGGGGTTGGCCACACAGAGTCCACACGTGCCGAGTAAAAAATGTTCCCAGATAAAATCGCAACGCTGATTGAGCCCTTCTTGGAGGGGATTTCCCCTATCGTCAAAGCTATCTTGCAAACGCCAAATTTCCTGATCGAGCTTTTGTAAGGATGTCGCGAAATTTTGTGTAAACTGCAGTCTTAATTGTGACGCAGCATCGGAAAGGTTCATTTTTTTGAGAAGCTGCACGGCAAGCTCTACCCATACCTTATTCGCCGGATGAAAATAATTGCCTGGTATTGTACCGGGGGCTTCTATGCATCCAAAGACCGCCGAGCAAATTTGCTGAGCTTCAGTCACTACATAGCTTGCTGCTGGAATTAGAGCAGCGTCAAGTAAATGCCTAAGTTCTTTCTCAGAAGTCGCGCAATGTCGTGCAAACTGCGGAAGCTGTAAAAAATACTGATCAAGATATTGTTGAATTTGGCTCATTGTATGGTCTAGATAGGGACTCGAAAATTTAGAATTTTTAATAGAGGGACTGGATGAAAGTATCTGATCAACTCGCTGCACTTACCCATGTCTTTGGCGACTATCGGTTGGTGCTTGCGCTCTTTCGTTCATGCCATAGTCCCGTAACACTGCCGCGATACGGATTCTATAATCGGCAAAAATTGCTACTCGCCCTTGTGCTTGCGCAGCGCGATGTTCTTCGGTGTTGCGCCATTGTGCGACCGCCGCTTCGTCGCGCCAATAAGACAGCGACAGTAACTTGTTCGGGTCCAATAAACTTTGAAATCTTTCTATGGAAATAAAGCCGTCCATGTGTCGTAATGAGGGCGCTAATTGGGATGCGATATCGAGATAATTTTGCTTATGCTCGGCATGAGGAATGACTTCAAAAATGACGGCGATCATGTTGCCTCCTTTGAGTGAAACTGTGGAATACGGGCGTTATGTGAAGGGCGATAGGTCCATTGCAGGTCTTGCCAATCCTGGGTGGAAAACTGCTGCAACAGGGAAGCTAGCGCATGTGTCGTAATTTGTTTTGCGAGAGTCTGACCAGGGCAAAGATGTCTGGCGTGACTAAAGCTAAAGCTACGGCGATTTGTTCTATGTAGCTGAAATTGATCCGCTTCGCTATTGTGCTGTGAATCCCGGTTGGCCGATGCCAGTAATAAGAGTAGACATTCACCAGCTTGTAGTTCTTGTCCCGCTAGCCTGCAATTTTGTGTCACGAAGCGGCGCGTGTTTTGTATCGGCGCGTCATAGCGTAGCACTTCTTCTATGAATGCAGGCAGCGATTCCGGTTGGGTCTGTAAGGTTTTTCTTAATTCAACATCGCCTTGTAAAACCACCATACTATTGGCGATCAGTCCCGCCGTAGCTTCGTAGCTTTGTGAAAGTAAGCCGATGAGATTGTGCTTGAGTTCATGACATTGGTGCCAGCCCAATTGCTGTGCTTCCTGCTGTAAGCTGGATAAAAGACTATTCGCTTGAGGTGTCGCTTGTTGCAATAACTGATCGAAGTGCAGTTGCAAATTTTTTGCCGCAACGCTGGCATTAACTAATTGTTCTGGCGTGCTTAAGGCTGACAAACAGGCGACAAAATCGGCCGTCCATTGGTACACTTGTACTAGCTCAGCTTCAGCAAAACCACACAATTTAGCAACGCTCTTGACCGCTAAGGACATGATCCATTCATTCAAATCTGTCTTGGCGTCTAGCGTCATGGATAGCGAGATGAGATGCTGATGAATTTCTGAAAAATTGATTTGCCGAAAACTGGTGGTAAACACTTGTTTTGGTATCGCGTGCCGTTCACCCTCGTTCATACGCATCAAGTCGGCAAACACCTCACCAGCACTGCTGCCTAAAATATTTGCGGGGATTGTTTGTGCTGTAGGTCGTACCACAAAGCGCTCATCCTCAAGAATTTCTTGCACTAGCTGTGCACGACTGACTACCCATAGTTGATGCTGTTGGTCATAAATCAGTTCTTCGGCCTGACGCAGCATCGCGTAGTACGGATAGGGGTTTTTTGCATTGGGTAGGCTAAGTGGAGAGAGATAATTGAGCATATTTGTCTGTGTCGCAAAATGAGAAAAGTCTAGAAAGTGAACCCAGTATAGGTCTTGTAGAGAGACAACGATTCGTTTATCATCAAACTATGGATGACAATCACCCTGATACCCAGTTAGCTAAAATCGCTGCCGCGATTGCCGAGCCTGCACGTGCCAAAATGTTGTGCGCGCTGATGGATGGGCGGGCGCGTACCAGCACCGAATTATCGGTGATCGCTGAAGTGAGTCCTTCGACTGCCAGTGTGCATTGTGCTAAATTACGTGAGCAAAATTTGGTTACGGCGGTGGCACAAGGCAAGCATCGATACTATCAATTGAGCAGTAAAGAAGTAGCAACTGCCTTAGAAGCTTTAATGGCGATTGCGGGCATCGCTGCCACCCCATTTGTGCCAAGTACGCCCGATAGGCTGCGCCATGCCCGTACCTGTTATGACCACATGGCGGGCGAAGTAGCGGTGGTTTTGCATGATCATTTTTTGCGCTTAGCTTGGTTGCTTGTAGAGGATGAGAGCGGTACTTATCAGCTTAGTGACGCGGGGAAGTTGGGACTCGGTGACTTGGGAATTGTGATAGCTCCGGTCGGTAAAAGCCGTCGTCGCTTTGCCTGTTCCTGCCTAGATTGGAGTGAACGTCGTCCTCATTTAGGTGGCACTTTGGGTGCTGCACTGTTACAGCACTTTATCCGCCACGCATGGGTAGAGCGCGATTTGGATAGCCGCGCGTTGACGGTGAGCAGTAAAGGCCGTCGCCAATTTCAAAAAATCTTAGCGAGATCAGCTTAAGCCCAATTTTGTAGCGCTTGCCATACCCGACGACTTGGGGTGCAACCCTCAGGAAAATGTAGCATAAAATCGGCACGCATCTCGCTCGCGTGCAATTCCAAATAGCGGTCGTAATCCGCCATTGTGGCCGCTTGATAGCAGGTGCGGTAGATGCGGCTGCTCTCCTGTACCGGAGTTTGAGTATGCTCAAAGCGAATCTGCTCAAAGCAGCCAGTGTTCCAAATCTCTGGCAGGTGTTTTTCTCGCATATAGCGTTCAAAAGCGACTAACAAATCGTCGCGTACCTCAACACATACTTCGTATAAAATCATATTAATCATCCTTCACTTGGGTTAGCACTGCATCGCTACAAAAGGGATAGTCAATTTTTTTGGAGAACTTCAAGCGTATCAAGATGGGGTAAAAACTTTTGTTTGGTATGTCATTTTATTGAAATTTAATGTATCTTCGCGTTTCTGTTGCGTCGAATGGGATCTACTTATTTCTTTACTTCCGCAGCTGCTATTTATGGAGCATATCATGGCTAGTGTCAGCACTTATTTAAGTTTTCAACGTACCGCAGAATCTGAATGATCGCTTATCAAATACGTCGTGCCACCGCGGACGATGCGGCGGCACTCGCGCAACTTGCTCGACGAACTTTTGTTGAAAGCTATGCTTCACTTTGTGATGAGCAAGCCATGCGCAATCATTGTGATCGACACTTTGGCGAAGCGCAGCAACGAGCAGAAATTCTTGATCCACACTATGTGGTGCTTTTACTCTACGTGGGTGAAGAATTAGTCGGTTTAGCGCAAGTAGTTCGACGCACTCTGCCAGCATGCCTTACCCAGACAAACGCTATCGCCTTACAACGCTACTATCTACTGCAGACTTGGCAAGGAAAAGGTCTGGGTCAGGCGCTTCTCAACGCCGTGATCGAAGCAGCGCTTTCTTTAGGTGGGGTCTATTTGTGGCTCAGCGTTTGGGAGAAAAATCCACGAGCTATCGCCTATTATCTTAAAGCGGGTTTTGCTTGTATGGGCGAAACCGGTTATCTCTTTGACGACGAAATGCAGACGGATTTGGTGATGTTGAAACAAATTATTTAATAAATGATTCCCGCTACAGCCAGAATTTTTATCAGCATAGGCATACTCCTTGTTCACCTCGCTTTGCTGATTGCTTTCTTCACGCACAGTCTTAAAACAAGTCCCGGTAATTCAGCGAAAACCCAGTTGGTATTGCTGGTCGCTCCGACCCAGCGCCTAAGCCCGACGGTAAACACCCTAGCAACACCGAATGCCCCAGTGCGGATAAGCGCACGCTTGCGCCCGCCCTCTTTGTCGTCTACACCTGCTGAACCGCTCGCCCCAAAGGCTAACGAAGTCACTGCAATATCTCCCTTTGATGTAGATCATTCTAAGCTAGATATTTTTGCCAAACCTAAGGGCAGAAGTCTAGTCAAAGACGCGACCATACAGCTACCACTAGCGTATTCCAGCCCGGCAAATCAAGCAGCGAATGATCCGCGTTCGAACTCCGTGCGCTTGACGAAAAATGAGAAATTCGCCATAGGCATAGGCGCAGTCGGCTGCATTTATCAAGAGCGTTTAGCCGATGGTCGTATTTACCGAGAAGAGGGGCGCATCATAGAAATACCTGCAAGTGGCGATTCTGGACGTAGAGGAGTCAAAGTGCGCGTTTGTGTCGCGAACAAGGACGCCGATGTGAAGCCGCAATAAAGCGGCAATCAAGCCACAACGAAGCAGCACTTAAGCCGCACTTAAGCCGCACTTAAGCAGCACCAATGCCGATGTTAAGCGCTAAGCCTTTATTCCAAACGCAGTGCCAAATCCCGCCCTTTGCTCGCCACATTGCCAGCGTAATCTGCGGCATAAATACGTAAGAGGTAATCGCCCGCAGCTAAGGATTTGATATTCCAAAAACCAGTTCTAGCGTGACCGTCAAAGATTTCATTAGTCAAGTTATACAGGAAACGGGTGCTGCTATTGCCATGTACGGTGATTCCGCTTTGCTCAAAATAAGCGACTTTGACGGCTTCTTCATCGGTCGGTAGCCAGTTGAATTTGATGGTTATGCGCGGCGTTTTAAAATCGCTTATTGGCTCGCTTAGTGGGGTACCGTCACTATGTAATACTTGGTAACCCAGTTGATACAGGCCTAGTCTACGGCGCGCTAAATTTCCCTCGTTTTGATCGAAGGCGTCGACAATGACGCTCACTTGCTCTAAATTTCTCGGTACTCGAAGAAATTTTTCTTTGTTGA
>JAIELM010000492.1 GCA_019752975.1 Undibacterium sp.
GACGACAGACAAATCACCGTGCATTTTACACAGACACCAAAGCGTATCGTCAGTGTCTTGCCATCGCTCACAGAGTCTGTTTGTGCTTTGGGACATTGTCAGCGTTTGGTGGGGGTTGACCGCTATTCTAATTTTCCGGCGAGTGTGCGCGCTTTGCCTCAGGTTGGTGGCAGTCTCGATCCTGGCATAGAGGCGATTGCAGCCTTAAAACCTGACGTGGTGCTCATGTCGACCTCGACTCGTGCGGCAGAACGACTGCAAGCTTTAGGCATTAAAGTGCTAGCGATGAACCCAGATAGTCAAGCTGACGTGCATCGTATTTTGCTCAAATTAGGACAATTGCTGGAAGTGACCGAGGTCGAGCGCATCTGGAGTGAGATGGACAATGGCATTATCGCCGCGGCTAAAAATCTCCCTGCTTCAGTCAAGACGCTGCGGGTGTACTTTGAAGTAAGTAATGCGCCATATGCCGCCGGAGAGAGTAGTTTTATCGGAGAGACTTTGGCGCGACTTGGTGCTGGCAATATCGTGCCAGCCAGTTTAGGGCCCTTCCCCAAATTAAATCCAGAATTCATAGTTCGAGCAAATCCTGACTTGATCATGGTGAGCGAGCGCGGCTTTGCGTCTTTACCTACTCGCCCCGGTTGGGCAAATATTCGGGCCCTACGTGAAAACCGTGTCTGCGTGTATACAGCAGCGGAATCTGATGTATTGGTGCGCCCAGGGCCTAGGATGGCAGAAGCTGCTGCGATCATGGCGGCATGTTTAAAGAGTAAAGCACCATGACCAGCAGCGGAAGTAAGGCGATGAAGTCAGGCTTTGATAGTGTCACCCAAGTTGAACTAAATTCGAACGTTGATACAAATAATGTGCCGCTCCAGCGCAGCAAAATACTGCTCATCTTAGTTGGCATGATTTTGCTCGGTGTGATTTTGATTGTATTGGGACTTGGTGTTGGCAGTAATGGTTGGGAGAGCTTGCAAACCATGTGGCAACAATCACTAACAATGCAAATTGTCTGGGATATCCGCTTGCCACGCACCTTAGGAGCATGGGCGGCGGGCGTTTTACTCGGGATATCAGGTGCGGTCGCGCAAGGTTTATTTCGTAATCCACTAGCAGATCCGTATTTGTTAGGGAGTGCTTCTGGTGCTGCGCTTGGGGTAGCAACTGCCTTAGTGACTTTTGGTGGCTCTCCTTTCGCTACTACTTGGATAGTGCGTATGGGTCTCACTGGTGCGGCTTTTTGTGGCGCGGTGTTAGCGGTATTTTTAACCCTACTTCTGGCACGTGGGGTGCGACACACTTTGCGCTTATTGTTAGCTGGCGTCATTGTCGGCGTAGTGTTAGGTGCAATTGGATCATTAGTTATGATGATGCGACCCGATATTATCCAATCCATGCAGGCATTTATGTTAGGTAGCACTGGCTATGTAGGTTGGTCTAGCTGTGGCTTGATGTTACTGGTGAGTTTGATTTGTCTGGTAACTAGTCTTGCTTTGAGTCAGGTGCTCGATGGCTTGTCGCTTGGTGAAGCAACTGCGAGCAGTTTAGGTCTAGCTTTACCGCAAATGCGAATCGCCTTGGTGCTCATCGTTGCCTTGAGTGCAGGAACGGCGGTGGCACAGACAGGATTGATCGTGTTTGTAGGACTAGCAGCACCGCATTTGGTGCGTTCGATGGTAAAAACGACCCACGCCGGTTTGATTACTTTGTCTAGTCTGGCAGGTGGTGTCTTGCTAAGTTGCGCCGATATTCTTAGTCGTTGGATCATCGCACCACAAGAGCTGCCAGTTGGGGTAGTAACAGCAATTTTAGGTGGCGCTTATTTGCTGTATTTAATGCATAGGCAGCGTCCAGTGGAGATAGATTGATGACGACCGCCAAATTGGTTTTAAAGAGAGCGTTCGCCATTCAGGCGCAGCAGCTAACGGCACAGTTAGCGGGAAGCAGAATACTGCATGATGTGTGTTTACAGATTCCGCATGGGGCTTGGACTAGCATAGTCGGGCCAAACGGCGCCGGTAAATCGAGTCTATTAAAAGCCTTGGCGGGGCTGTTGGCGTGCGAAGGAACGGTGCAGTTGTTGGGTCAACCCACGCTGAAAATGTCGCGTCGAGACAAAGCACGTTGCTTGTCCTGGTTAGGTCAAAGTCAAAGCGTGGCGGAGGATATGCGGGTTTGGGATTTGGTTATGCTAGGACGGTTACCACATCAAGCATGGCTTGCCGCACCAAGTCCAGCGGATCATGCGGCAGTCGAACAGGCTTTGCGCGACACGCAGGCCTGGCAATGGCGCGACCGCAGCCTAGGGCAATTATCCGGTGGTGAACGGCAAAGAGTTTTATTAGCGCGGGCATTAGCGGTACATGCTGAAATTTTGCTGCTAGACGAACCCTTAGCCAATCTCGATCCACCGCATCAAGCTGATTGGATGATTTTGGTCAAACAACTAGTGGCTCAGGGAAAAACCGTAATCAGCGTTTTACATGAAATTTCCATTGCCTTGCAAGCTGACTATTTACTGATCATGCGGCAAGGGCAGCTAAACCATCAGGGTGCTTGCGATGACCCTACCAGTCATCAGGCTTTACGCGCAGTTTTTGATCAACGCATTACTATCCATTCGATACAGGGACAATTGGTAGCATTGCCACAATAGCTGAACACAAAAGCTGGACACGATAATTAGACAAAATCAGCGCAGTGAATCAGTGAAATTGGCATCCGAATTTTATCATCGGACTTTAGAGTACAGGACGGGGATTAAAGATGTACATAGAAACACCCACTGTGAAAATTTCGAATGAAATGACGCTGGTGAAACATGCTGCACGCGCCGGGATTCCACTACAGCGCGGCATTGAGGTTTGAGCTTGTATCTCGCCGAGAGCATCGCACTCGCTATCGTCATCAGCTGGCTGATTGATCGCTATCTGGGTGAACCCAATGTGGCATGGCATCCCGTTGTCTGGATGGGACATTACTTGAATTACTGTGGTCAAGGAATTGCGCCAAAAGCGAGTGAGGCGGCGAACGAGGTGGCGAACGAGGTGGAGAACGAGGTGGCAAAGGACGAGACGGTCAAGATAAACATCCGTCACATTGCCAAGCAATTTTTGACTGGTGTTCTGGCGTGGTTGTTCGCTGCGATTTTATTGGCTTGGGGGGCGCTGCAATTACAACATATGATCGCGACATTAGCTTGGTATTGGCAGGGAATTTTGTTAGGGGTCTTACTCAAACCTTTATTTAGTTGGCAGATGTTACGCGACGAAGTGGTGGCGGTTGAAACGGCATTGCAAAATTCCTTGAACGCTGGTCGTGATCAGCTAGCGCGTTTGGTGAGTCGTGAAGTCAAGCAATTACAGGCGCATGAAGTACGTGAAAGTGCGATTGAAACATTAGCAGAAAATCTCAACGATTCGGTGATCTCGCCTATGTTTTGGTTTGTACTGGCAGGTTTACCCGGCGTCTTACTATATCGATTTGCAAATACCGCTGATGCGATGTGGGGATATCGGGGTGAACGTGGCGGACGGATATGGACTTGGGCAGGGAAATGGGCGGCACATGCCGATGATTTTTTGTCTTGGCCAGGCGCTCGATTTAGCGCACTCTTGATGTACTTAAGCCGAGCGCAATTTCCTGATTGTCGATTATGGCGAGAGGCGAAAAAAACTAGTTCACCCAACGGTGGCTGGCCTATGGGTGCGATGGCGTTGATTTTGAATATACGGCTATCAAAGTCAGGAGTTTACATTTTGAATGTCAACGGAACAGAAGTCGATCATACCCACATTGCCCTTGCGGTGGGTTTGTGTGAGAAGGCGATTTGGTGGTGGTTTGGAAGTGTTGGTTTATTTTTATTTGGAATTCATTGGATCTGAAATTTTCTGACAAGCGATGACTATGTTAAATGTAAAAGGTATGCCAACGCAGCCCCCTTCATCAGTATTACGGATACACGGTGGAACCGATACGCTAGGCAAGCCAAGCTACGATTTTTCTACCAATAGTAATGCGCTCGGCCCATGTCCCGAAGTGTTAACCCAAATTTGCTTAAGCGATTGTTCAAGTTATCCAGATCCCGACTACCACAGCTTACGTACGACCTTGGCGGTATGGCATGGCGTTTCACCACAGCGAATTTTATTTGCTGCTAGCGCGAGCGAATTCATCTTTCGCATTTCTTCGTTGATTGGAAAAAATACAGCCGCTACCCAAATGACGCAGGCCAAGAAAACTGTTTGGGTGCCTCCGCATAGTTATGGCGATTATGCATTAGCTGCGCGCATGGCTGACTTGGAAATTCTTGAGGAAAGTGATTCTGCCGATTTAATCTGGGCTTGTGAGCCGAGTAGTCCATTAGGACAAAACCAAATAGGATTGGCGAGCACACTTGCATCTTTGTCTGGGTCACAGCAGCTAGTCCTCGATTGCGCTTACCAAGCCTTGCGTTTGTCAGGACATGCAAGTTTGAGTGCGCAACAACGTGATGTATGCTGGCAGTTGTTCACCCCGAATAAGGCGTTGGGACTCACAGGAATCCGCGGCGCTTATGTGATTGCCCCTTTGCACGCCGAACACTGGCAACAACAATTGGAACAAATGGCGGCATCCTGGCCTTTAGGTAGCCACGCAGTCACTATGCTAAACGCATGGGTCACAGCATCAGTACAAGATTGGTTGGCCAACAGTCTGCTAATTTTACGCGAATGGAAACAAAGACAGATTGAACTATGTATGAATCTAGGATGGCAAGTGAAACCTAGCGATACAAATTTTTTTTGCGTCACGCCAACGCTCACAATCCAAGACCACTGTGTCGACTTTTTGCGTGCCATGCGAGCGCAAGGAATTAAATTGCGGGATGCAGGCTCTTTTGGTTTGGATGATTGTTTTCGTCTACGCGTTCTATCACCACCGATGCAAGATGCTTTTTATCATGCAGTAAAACAGTATTCCCCTCATTATCAATCGTAATTTCACTTACGAGCACTTCGCATTTTGATGATCAACGAAAGGAAGATATGAACGCAGGCTATGAATCATGGTACGACATGGATGATCTAAATAATCCAGAATTGTTGGCACGTTTACAGCACAAGATCAATAATAAAACCAAGCCACTTGGTTCTTTAGGTCGCATAGAACAACTTG
>JAIELM010000246.1 GCA_019752975.1 Undibacterium sp.
AGTATGAAAGCTTGCCTGAACTTGAGGCGCAACTTAAAAACGCCGACCTGCAAGCAGCAAAAAATGCGCAAACGAATGGCAAGCCAAGACTACTGCGAACTCAAGTAGGTACTGAAGAAATCGCCGAAATTGTCTCGCGTGCGACCGGCATTCCCGTCTCGCGCATGATGCAAGGGGAGCGTGAAAAACTCATCCATATGGAGGAAGGATTACACCAAAGAGTGATTGGTCAGGATGAGGCGATTACGGCGGTGTCGGATGCTATACGACGTTCACGGGCAGGTTTGGGTGACCCGCGTCGCCCTTATGGTTCTTTCTTATTCTTAGGGCCAACCGGGGTTGGTAAGACTGAACTTTGTAAAGCTTTGGCGCATTTTATGTTTGACACAGAAGAGTCCATCATTCGTATCGATATGAGTGAATTCATGGAAAAACATTCCGTTGCTAGGTTGATCGGTGCGCCTCCTGGCTACGTCGGCTACGAAGAAGGTGGCTATCTCACCGAAGCGGTGCGACGTAAGCCGTATAGTGTGATTTTATTAGATGAAGTCGAGAAAGCGCATCATGATGTCTTTAATGTGCTGTTGCAAGTCTTAGACGATGGTCGAATGACCGATGGGCAGGGGCGAACGGTGGACTTCAAAAATACCGTCATCGTGATGACCTCCAACCTAGGTTCACATCAAATTCAAGCAATGGATGGAAGTGATCCCGAGGTGATAAAGATGGCGGTGATGGGTGAAGTCAAAGCCCATTTTAGACCGGAATTTGTCAATCGCATCGATGAAATAGTCGTGTTTCACGCCTTGGATCACCGCCATATCGCTGCTATTGCGAAGATCCAGCTGGCCAGTTTGGAAGCGCGTTTAGCACAAATGGAAATGGGATTAAGCGTCTCAGAGGCCGCATTAGAAAAAATTGCCGAAGCCGGATTTGATCCCGTTTATGGCGCTAGACCGCTGAAGCGAGCCATACAACAAGAGATAGAAAATCCCTTGTCTAAGCTCATTTTACAAGGTCGGTTTAGTGTCAAAGACGTGATCGCAATCGATGTGGAACAAGGCAATCTAGTATTTACACTAGGACACTGAGAGACAGTGGAGTAGGGCGGAAGGTGCTCGCTGGATTGCCTGCATTTACCGTCCTACAAAAGCAAAAATGCCATCAAAAAAAGTGATCGAAAAATTGCCAAACGTCATCACTCTATGTTACCCTTGGCACTTCATCATTTTCGGAGAATTTTCTGTGGACAGTTATAGTTGTCGATTACCATTCGGCAGTTTGTTGGCACTGTACTTTTAGAAAATTTTTTGGATTTTCTGATACTACTTTGCCGGTTCTTGGCAAGTAGTTTCTCACAGTCTTAGGACTGTATCTACTTACCCCTTATTCATGTTGCGATGTGTTTGCCGTGCGAGCGAGCAAAGGCATAGGCAATTTTTATCCTAATTCTGTGCACTACATTGTGAACGAAATTAAGGAGGTAATGTGTTCGAATTATTTAATCCTCAAAAATCTATCGCCGCCTTGCAGGCCAAGGGGCCAAATCGTTGGGACTGGGCTTTGCTGCCTTTAGTCTTGGCTTTGTTGGCGGCTTTTGCCTTCGCTGCGATGCAGATGAGTCGGCCTTTTGTACTCGGTGAAATTCTACCTATTTCACTCGATCCTAGTTATCTTCCTTATTATTTACTGCGTACGATTTTGCGCATGTTTACTGCTTTAGCTTGTGCTTTATTGTTTAGTTTTGCCTTCGCGGCCATTGCAGTTAAGTCGGCGACAGCAGAAAAATTCATGGTGCCGTTATTAGATATTTTGCAGTCTGTGCCTATTCTTGGCTTTCAAGCGATTGCTATTGCTCCCTTCATCGCCTTGTTTTCTGGTGACCTATTAGGTGTGGAATGTGCGGCGATCTTTGCGATATTTACTTCGCAAGCTTGGAATATGGCTTTTAGTTTGTATCAATCCATGCGCAACGTACCGTCAGAACTCAATGAAGCGGCGCGTATTTTTCGGCTTTCGGGTTGGCAAAGATTTTGGCGTTTAGAGTTACCTTTTGCGATGCCCGGCTTGTTGTGGAATATGATGATGTCGATGTCGGGCGGCTGGTTTTTTTTGGTCGCGGCCGAAGCAATTTCTGTAGCAGGACAAGATATTAAACTACCTGGTATCGGCTCGTATATTGCGGTGGCGATAGAGGCGAAGAATGGTTTGGCAATTACTTGGGCGATTTTTGCGATGTTGGCGGGAATCGTTTTGTATGACCAATTGTTCTTCCGCCCCTTGTTGGCATGGGCGGACAAATTCCGCTTTGAAGAATCCCAGGGCGATACTGCGCAACAGTCTTGGTTACTCGATTGGATGCGCAACAGCCTGTGGTTTAGAACTTGGACCTTACAACTCTGGAAGGTCATGAGCAAAGCGCTATCGTGGTTTAGTGTCAGTAGCGATGTGGAAAAGCGAAAATCACCCAGTAAACTTTACTCACCCCATTGGGTCAAGATAATCGAAACTACTTTGATGCTGCTGTCTATATTTGCAGCGTATCGGTTGGTTGTCTACATTCATAGCGATGTTGGTTGGGCCGAAGTCGGTCACGTAATGGTCTTGGGTTTGATTACTTTGACAAGGGTGATGGTGTTGATTGGCTTGGCGTCTTTAGTGTGGGTGCCAATCTCCGTGTGGATAGGATTGCGTCCACAGTACTCGCAAAAAGTGCAAGCCTTAGCGCAATTTTTTGCTGCCTTCCCAGTCAATTTGATGTTTCCCCTCGTGGTATTTGCGATGGTGAGTTTGCATCTGAATGCGAATATTTGGCTTAGTCCATTAATGGTCTTCGGTACCCAATGGTATATTTTATTTAATGTTGTGGCTGGCGCTGCGGCGATTCCGAATGAATTGCGTTTAGCCTCCGATAATTTGGGCTTGAAAGGTTGGCTTAAATGGAAGCGCGTGTACTTGCCTGCGATTTTTCCTAGCTACATTACTGGCGCGATTACCGCCAGCGGAGGCTCTTGGAATGCGAGTATTGTGGCGGAATATGTTACTTGGGGAAAAACCACTTTGATTGCCGATGGGCTGGGTAGTTACATCAAACAAATGACAGAGAGTGGTGACTTTCGGCGGATCGCCTTGGGCATCGGTATCATGTGTATTTTTGTGATGTTACTTAACCGTTTTTTCTGGCGTAAATTGTATGTGCTGGCGGAAGATCGTAGATAAATCCGTGCTGCTCTAGTCTTGTGAAAGAAAAAAATAAATGACCCAAAAAAATCTCATCAATTTAAGCTGTGTTGCTAAATCTTTTAAAGCAGCCGATGGCACTGCACGTCTGGTATTAGATCAAGTCGATTTTCAATTGAAGGAGGGCGAAATTGTCGCCTTGTTGGGAAAATCCGGCTCAGGAAAGTCCACGCTATTGCGCATTATGGCGGGACTTATTCCCGCCGATTCGGGTGAGATGACTTACCGTGATAAGACGATTTTTGGTCCGGTGGCAGGCATTGCGATGGTGTTTCAATCCTTTGCGCTCTTTCCTTGGTTGACCGTGCAGCAGAACGTGGAGCTCGGTTTAGAAGCGCAAGGTATAGCCGCTGACGAACGCGAAGAGCGCGCTGATGCAGTATTGGAATTGATAGGCTTGGCGGGCTTTGGTGGTGCTTTGCCGCGTGAATTATCGGGCGGGATGAAGCAGCGGGTCGGTATTGCGCGTGCCTTGGTGACTAACCCCGACGTCTTGTTAATGGATGAAGCTTTTTCCGCGTTGGACGTATTAACTGGTGAAACACTGCGTAACGACATGTTGGAATTGTGGGAAGAAAGTCGGATTCCGACCAAAGGGATTTTAGTCGTCTCACACAATATTGAAGAAGCGGTCATGATGGCAGATCGTATTATCATCTTGGGTAGCGATCCAGGTCGTGTGCGTTGTGAAGTGAAGATCGATTTACCACGTCCTCGCGACGTGGACTCGATCGAGGTCCGTGCTTTGATTGATGAAGTGTATGGCTTGATGACCATGCGTCCAGTACAAGAAACCAGCGCGGGAGCAGCGCCAGAACATCAGCTCGGTTATCGTTTGCCGGATACCGACATTAGTCGTATCGAAGGGGTCTTGGATTTACTGGCTGATACGCCATTTAACGGTAAGGCCGATTTGCCGCAATTGGCAGAAGAAACGGAATTGTCAGATGAAGAATTGTTCCCGACTTACGAGGCTCTGGGTTTATTAGGTTTAGCGCTGATCGAAAAAGGGGATATCAGTTTAACGCCGCTAGGTACTCGCTATGTTGATGCTGATCAAGTGACTAGGCAAGAACTCTTTGGGCAGCAATTGTTGACTCACGTGCCTCTCGCGGCGCATATTCGGCGCAATCTAGAGACAGAAGCCAGTGGCAGTTTAGCTGAAGCACCACTGTTGGAGTTGCTGGAAGAATTTTTGAAAGAAGACGAAGCCAAACGTGTACTGGAAATCGCCATTGAATGGGGGCGTTATGGTGAAGTGTATGAGTACAACTATCATACAGGACGTCTGACTTTGCCTGAGTCTGCCGAGGATTGATGTTGGCTAAGATTGATGTTGGCTTAATGGGCCAGGGCGGAAAAGCTTAGCATTTTCCGCCCTACATGATTTCACTCCTCAAATTTTACCAAGCGCTGTCTTTCCCGATTGACGATCAAGCGCGTTACGTCGGGGCGCGAATAGTGGCCGGTGACATCAAAATTCTGGCGTTCACGTAGCACCATCTGACGATCTAAGTGCGCGATTAATAGGCATTCCTGATCAATTACGGGTTCGACTATCCACGAGCCGTCTGGAGCTGCGGCACAGGAGCCACCGTTCGCTAAAATCGCTGGGCAATGCGCTAATATTTTATCTAAATGAGGGGTGTTGACAGGGAAATCTTCGCGTCGCATCAGTCCGGAAACAGCGACGCTAAAACTGCGCCCTTCCTTAGCGATAAAGCGCGTTAAGTCCTCGGTATTGCGCAAATTGCCGGGCCAAATTCCTATGTGCAGATCTTCTCCTTGTGCATACAATGCAGCACGAGAAAGTGGCATCCAGTTTTCCCAACAGTTAAGTCCACCGACGGTAAAACCATCCAAACGATGGGTGCGCAAACCATGTCCATCACCGGGCGACCAAGTCAGGCG
>JAIELM010000274.1 GCA_019752975.1 Undibacterium sp.
GTAGTGTGCTTTGATTTCTTTTTCAGTTCCCATCGTGGACTCATGTTTCAAGCTGCCAGAATCTTTAATTGTGAAGTGTATGGTTTCTCCTTGTTTGACATTAAAACTTGAAGGTGCGCCTAATGGAAAATCTGGGCTTAATGTTCCATTTTTCCCATAGGCTTACGTACTTGCACTTCAACTTCTACTTGATTTTTTTTCTGCAGTGACATGCTTTTTCCACCTGATAATTGACTGCGCTTCGGTTCGGAAATGTTACCAGTCCATTCTTGAGCAATAGTTCCCTTTGGATGGGTAAACCAGCCAGGGTCTTTGTAATCACCGCGCTTCTGATCTTTGCGTACTTTGAGTATGCTGAACATGCCGCCCATGGCTACACCACCAAATGGGCCTTCACCTGTCATCATTGGTGCGGTGTTGTCGGGTAGCTGCATTTCCATTTCGCCCATGTCGGCCATGCCGCGTTCACCCATGACCATGTAATCTGGAATGAGCTCGGAAATTTTTTTTGCCACCTCGCTGTGATCGACACCAATTAAAGTCGGTACCTCGTGCCCCATGGCATTCATCGTGTGATGTGACTTGTGACAGTGAAAAGCCCAATCACCTTCTTCATCGGCGAGAAACTCTATCTGGCGCATTTGCCCTACTGCCACGTCAGTCGTCACTTCTGGCCAGCGGGCCGAGTGGGGAATCGGCCCACCATCTGTGCCCGTCACTTGGAACTCATGGCCATGAATATGCATAGGATGGTTGGTCATCGTCAGATTTCCTATCCGGATGCGCACCTTGTCGTTTTTGCGCACTACTAGCGGGTCTATACCTGGAAAAATGCGACTATTCCAGCTCCAAATATTAAAGTCCAACATGGTCATGATCTTGGGCGTGTAAGCACCGGGATCGATGTCGTAAGCGTTGAGTAGAAATACAAAATCTCTGTCGACTTCGGCGATCAGTGGATGTGTGCCTTTGGGGTGAGTAATCCAGGTGCCCATCATACCCATCGCCATTTGCGTCATCTCATCGGCATGCGGATGGTACATGAAAGTGCCAGGACGGCGTGCAACAAACTCGTACACAAAGGTTTTGCCCGTTGGTATTGCTGCTTGGGTCAAACCGGTAACGCCATCCATGCCATTTGGTAAACGTTGGCCGTGCCAATGCACGCTGGTGTGTTCGGGCAGTTTGTTGGTGACGAAGATACGCACGCGATCACCTTCCACTACCTCGATAGTTGGTCCTGGCGATTGGCCGTTATAACCCCACAAATGGGCTTTAAAACCGGGTGCCATTTCGCGCACCACAGGCTCGGCCACAAGATGAAATTCTTTAACGCCATTGTTCATGCGCCACGGCAGGGTCCATCCATTGAGCGTAACAACTGGGTTGTATGGCCGGCCAGAATTGGGTACCAACGGCGGCATCGTATCTGGTTTAGTTTGGGTGACTGCCTCTGGTAACGCGGCTAGCGCAACTTTACTCACAGCGGCAGCGCTAGCTGCGGCTGTGATAACACCTAAGCCACCTAGGAAATTTCTTCTTGAATTGATGTTGTTGCTCATATTATTTACTCTCTTAATAGGACTTAGGACTTACGCAAAATTGCGCTGGCGAGACGCAGAGACAAAGGCAGTACTTAAAGTACGACAAGGCGATAGCAACGACGCCAGCGTCTGTTTTGCGTAAGTCCTACTTAAATTAATTAATCGTTGTTAGCCATAGTGTCACTAGTGGGCACGATCATATTTGTTTTGCCGATCAGACTCATTTCTAAATCTGTCTGCGCCAGCCAAAAATCACGCGCCGCTTCGATGGCACTATTCACGCTAAAGATTTGTGCACGCGCATCGGCCAATAAATCAAACACGCCGATGAACATGCCGTTGTAGCGCAAGAGATTTTCATCCGATATTTTCTTTTTCAAAGGCAGAATCTCATCGCGATAATGCACAGCAATGTCGAAGCTGGAGCGGTACATTGCATACGCTTGGCGCACCTCAGATTGTGCATTGACGGCGATCTCAGCGGTCCGATGGAAAGCTTGCATATACAGCGCTTCTGCCTTGGCAACTTTAACTACGCCCCAGTCAAAGATGGGTAATTCTAGACTCACTTCGTAACCGCGTTGGGTCGACATTTGGTTTGAAGTATTGCGCACTACACCGAATTCCAATACGTTGATAAAACGTGTCGCTTTGCTTAAGCCTAAATTTTGTGCCAACTGCTCAGTAGCTAAACGTGCTGCTTGCACATCCAGTCTTTGTGTCAATGCCAGTTGCTCTATGTTGGCTGGTGCTTCGGCAAGCTTTGGCAGATCTGGTAAGCGTAGTGGTAAGTTTAATGGAATTTGATCGCCGGAGAGGCCCAGCAGACGGATCAGTTTTTCTCTGGCGCGGATTTGTACCTGTTCGGCACGCGCCAGCGTGACTACCGCATCGGCGTAAAAGCTTTGCTCTCTAGCTCTTTGTAGTTTGTTGAAATTGCCAGCCTGCTCCATGCGTCGCGCTAATTCTGCGCTAGCATCGGCGGCTTTTTTGACTTGCTGCATGTACAGCACAGTTTGATCGGCCGCCACCGCGATATAAAAAGCTTTACGGGTTTCGGATGCGGTTGCCAGTATTTGCAATGCCAGCTGTTGTCTGGTTTGCTCAAAGCGGCGTAGTTCCATTTGCCGGGTGTATGGCATGGTGAGCAAACGCACTAGATTGAAGCTCAGACCTAATTCGTGCTCGCTCTCGTCCCCACGTTGCAAGCGTCCGAAGCTTAGGCGTGGATTTAATAGTCGACCAGACTGGACATAGTCCGCCTCGGCCAGCCCTAGTTCAGCAAAATTTGCTTGTAGCCCGCGATTATTCAGCAGCGCAATTTGCACCGCATCGTCGCTGCTCAGCGTGGTTGACAGCAGTTGTAGTACCCGTTGCTTGCTCACTGCGTTGGTCTGTGAAGAAGGCTGCCATTGCAGATTTTTCCCCAGTCTTTCTTTGGTGATTTTATCTATTTCAGAAAAGCCGCCGTCATTGGAAAAACTGGCGCAAGCCGTTAGTAGAAAGGCTGACATAGCGCTAAGTGCCAACACCGTTATTCGCCGTCGGGCAAAAGTAAATACATTCATAAATTCTCGCTTAAAAACTTGTTGATGGTCGAGAGCAGGAGCTCAAATTTAATTGTGCTCGTGTTAGTGTTAGTGTTAGTGTTTAGAAGCTTAGGACTTACGTAAAGCAGGTGCTAAGCTTGTTGCGTTCGCCTTGTCGTACAAAGTACTGTCTGCGGATTCGCGCCTAGTTAGCGCAAATTTGCGTAAGTCCTAAAGCTGATGGAGTTTCGTAGTGTTAACGCAGCTTGCTGATAGGCGTGGGCACAAATAACACGGGCAAACTCAAGTGAATTTATGCTCGGGGAGGGCGTTCTAGGCTATCGCTGATATGGCCAACATGAGAGGAAAAAACCGTGTCGATTTTTTCTGAAGCGGGCCGCGATATGGGGGATGCGAGATAGGAAGTGAGTATGACTGCACCGACACAGCAGGCAGAACAAGCGCTACATTTGTCTTTGGAGGTATGTTGATGAGTTGTGGCCGACTCGGATGCGTGGTCATCCGCTTCGTGAACTTGCACATGGTGCTGGTGGCCTTGGTACGATTGAACCGGTGCGTCGTGCTTACGTTCGCTGGCTTGCACGCTTTGTGCATTTTGCATAGTAGAAACCTGATGGTGCTCAGTTGCACACAACATCATGCTAGCCGCAGCGAGACCCTGGAGAGGGATCGCCAAAATCAATAGCCAAAGTAGAGCGTGATGTTTGAACTTTATCATAGCCGAATTATAGCTGAGTTATAGCCGAGTTATAGCCGAGTTATAGCCGAGTTTATTTCTCGGCGAGGTTTGCTAAATTTAATTGCAATTTTACGGGTAAGGTTAAATAAAGAAAACCTTGTAGTTGCCAGGAAGTTGCTGTGCGGGTGTGGCTAGCACCAAACTGCTCGCAGGGTAACGGTGTCCGCCATTCCTCACAGATAGTTCAGCAATAATGGCTCAAGTTGTTGTTGATAGAGTGCTGGTTCGTGTTTGCATCAAAAGCAGATTTTTAAGAAACGCCATACTTGGTGGGGGATTTTAAACACCAGAATTTCTGAGCGCTTTTAATGTTTTCGAAGTATTTTTATCTTGTCTCATTTGGCAATAAATCGGCTATAGATCGGCTATAAATCAGCCACGAAAAAGCCACATTAGAATAAAACAACAGAAACCCATAGCCTTCAGCATTATCTTCAGAAAAATTTCTAATCGAAAAGAGTTTCTGCTACATTGTTGTAGTGGTGAGCAATTCTAGGTGAAAACTTGGGAGCGGCGCGCTGTGATGAATAAAATTGCTTAACGCTAGAACCTATGCTTAGAAGTCTCAACATACTCTCATGCTTATTAACAGTTCTCTTTTTTTCCGACTTTAGCTCGGCGCAAACTCCGCCCCCTGTTAACGACACCGCACCAGCCCATCGCTACCGTTGGGACAGTGTGGCAGAGATCGCATTTGAACATCATGCGACGACCCTAGGTCTTCCACAAGAAATCGTAACCTCCTTGGCACAGGATGACGATGGCTTTTTTTGGATAGGGACACAAGGTGGTCTAGCGCGTTGGGATGGTTATCACTTTCGGCACTACTTACATCAAGCGAAAGACTTGGGTAGTGTGCCCGACCCCTTTATCAGTGTCCTCTTTCTCGACCATCGCAAACAACTTTGGGTGGGGACTAACGCAGGTGGTTTAGCGCGTTACGATAAAAAAAATGATCGTTTTATTCAAATCCCGATTGGAAAAAATGGCCTTAATCATTCCTCTGTCATCTCTATCGCCGCTGACGGTAACAAGGGACTTTGGATCGCCACACTAGGCGGCCTTAATCACTACAATCTTGATACCGGTCATTTTACCTACTTCACCCATGATGCCAAGGATAGCACTAGCTTACCAAGTAATTTTGTCACCAGCGCACTCTTAGATCAAGCTGGCAATCTTTGGGTTGGCACTGACCTAGGTTTGGTAAAACGAGAGGCAGGAAGTACCCGCTTTTTAGCCGTCCCGCTCTCCATCGACAATCCACAAGTTCATCACATAAG
>JAIELM010000256.1 GCA_019752975.1 Undibacterium sp.
CACGGCTATGTCACCGTTGCCGTAGATCCGCGCGGACACTCCAATTATGGACGCAAATTTAGCGACGCCAATTGGGAGCAAGCGGGCAAGCCGCAGACTGAAGACTTAGAAGATTTGGCCAAATACATGCAGCAAAAAATGGGCGTAGATAGCAAACGCATAGGCTTAACCGGTTGGAGTTTTGGTGGCTTCCAAACCCAGTACACCATGTACACCAGCCCCGACACGTTCGCCGCTGGCATTGCAGGCGCTGGCCCTACCGAGTGGGAGAATTACAATAGCTGGTACAGCGGTCGCACCATCGGCAAGGTCGATAGAAGCAAACCGAACCTACGCCGTTATTCTCTATTGCCGCTCACTGCAGGACTGAAAAAACCACTACTCCTAGTCCACGGCATGCAAGACCCGAACGTGCTGTACCAAGACACAGTTAACGTGTATCGCGCCTTACTAGAAAACGGCAAAGAAGCGCTAGTCGATTTATTCCTGGACCCTGATGGAGAACATGGCCTGGGTGGCGCGGTCAAAGCCAAGGCTTGGCATAAAAAGTATGAGACTTATTTTTTGCAGCATTTGGGACGCGGGAAGTAAGAAAATATACGCCCACTCTGGCAAACTTTTAGGTTAAATCCCGCAACTTGGTTTTTCGATTATTGAACAGAAGTTGCGGCCTGAACCAGCACAACGGACTCACCTACCATGAACCCAGAAAAAGTGAATCGCCAACGTCTAGAGAAACTAACTGACTTACCGAACATCGGGCCAGCTAGTGCTAAGGATTTGGTTTTGCTTGGCTACTCAAGCCCGCATCAACTTGTAGCTGCTGACCCCTTGCAGATGTATCGAGATTTGTGCAATAAAACAGGGGTTAGGCACGATCCCTGTGTACTGGATGTATTTATCTCGATTACCCGTTTCATGGATGGTGAGGCGCCAAAGAGTTGGTGGCAGTTCACTGAGGAGCGCAAAAAAATTCTTTCAAGCGAAGAGAGTTAACATCTGCTTATGCGATGTGCCCACCCAAATAAATGTCAATCAAATCGCTAGGATTTAATCGAAAATCCAGCGCCATCCATAAAGAAACTAAAGTCGCTAGGTTCTCGCTAATAAGAGATTGTCACGAAAGGGATAATTTTAAAGGAAAAGGTAATTATCCTAAATTCCTCTATTGACCGCTACAAATGATCTGGTAAGCCGCATGAATATTGACTTTTACGCTGTTTTTAAAGATCACCATTTTGGTGAGACCGCTACGAGTTCGATTGCACACTTTTCCGCGCCTTTGGACTGCGTTGCTCCTCCTATCAACGTGAAGGTTGCGTCGTCGTCGCGCCTTGCCAAAGACGCGGAAAAATGCACACTCGAACCCGTCCAATAGAGGAATTTAGGATTATTCAGTTTTTTATGTAAGCCGTCTTTCCCGCATGTTTTTAGCGGGAATCCAGCGACTTTTGTTAAGTAACGAACGCCACTGGATTCCCGATTAAGGCCTCGGGAATGACGTCAAGTAGAATTGGAGCGAACTCATTTTCAACTCTGTCGTAGTGGGCTGAACAATTACAGGAAAAGATCGAAAACCCATCAACACCGAGGCGTGGAAAAGACGGTTGATACCGCGCACTAAAATGACTCGACCATTGCATCTAAATCCCGCGCTGCAAGGCATCCATCTGATCGCTATACAGATGACGCCATCTTTCTAGGTCATCCAGTTGTCTATCTAATTCACGCAAACGTTTATGAATTTCTCGGTATTCGTTATCGCGCTTTTGGTCGATGTTGGCGTTTTCTTGGGTCTTAGGTCGGTCTTTATTTTCTTGGTCTTTTTTGATTTCGCGCTCAAGTTGCTTGAGTCGATGTTCCTGCTCGTTGCGTCTATCTCGCGCATAACGAATGTCGCGTTCTACTCTTTCATAATCGAATTTTACACTGACAAATTTGCGCCCGTTTTCGACTGCGTGTAGAACTCGTGTTTGCACTGTGGGGTGACAAACGAGCACCTCGAAGTGCTGAGATTGTTGGCCAAAAGCGAAAGCATTTTGTGGACTGCAATAACGCGCATTTTCATTGTTCCAATGTTGGGTATAGATGTCTTTGGTATTGGCGATGACGAAGACTTTATCTTGTCTGGCATTGGCAATACGCAGTTCTAAGCGATTCGGTTTGCCAAAGCCATCATCCGCGCCGGCATCGGCCCAGTATTTTTGCAGACGTTGTTCCCACGACGCTTGATATTCATTTTCACTAAAACTGACTGCGCGCTTTTTGGCGTCGATTCTACGCATATACAAATCCCAACCATTGGTGGCGTCTTCCCACGCAGTACGTTTCCAGTATTCGACAATCTCTAAGTTCCATGCGGTTTGATAAGCGTCGGCTCGGACTTGGACGTCGGCTAGGACCGCATTTTGTCTATGTAAGTTGATGCTATTGTCGCTACGTCCGAGTTTGGCATCTTGATAGCCTAGTCCAGCCCAGTAGGCTTGATTGCCTATGCGCCAGCCTTCTTGGTAGCTCACTGAATTAAATAATATGGTCGCGGCACTGGCTTGTCTTTGTTTTTCATGCGAGGCTGGTTTGCCCGCTGCACCGTCTTCATCACCCCTGTTTTTCCAGAATTGCGCATTCCCGCGTATCCACGCTAGACGATAAGCATTGAGATTGAATGGAGTTTTGTTAGTTAGGATTTTTTCCTCATTGAAATGCGAGGAATAGGCCTCAAGTGGGTAGGGAGCTAAGCCATCCGTGTAGCCATAGTTATCCCAAAAACGTGCGTTACCAGCATCCCATCCTTGTTGATAGTCACTGGCCGATAAGGCGTTGATTTTATTTTTGTCGATATCGGAACAGAATTTTTGTCGCTCGGCAAAGTTGCTGACTAAGCCTTTTTCACCATCTCTTTGCCCTATCATGCGCCAGTCGCCCGATTTACAATCGCCTTCTAGTACCCGAGTCGATTGGCAGCCTGAGACAAAAAAGAGCATGAGGCCTAGGCAAAATATGCTGTAAAGTGAGCGGCTCATAGTACGAAAATGAGTGTAGTAACGAGTGTGCATGATGATGTTCTGTTGAAATGTAAGATAATGTTACAACGCGGCGCGCCCAATTTTGTTGACCGCTTTTTGAATGAACGCTTCTAATAAAATAATGAATTCTGAAAAAACCACTCTCCAAACCCTACGCGGTTTACTGCCTTTTCTTTCGCCTTATCGTCGCCAATTTTTCTTAGCAGGTATCGCACTTCTGATCGCCGCTAGCGCGACTTTAACTATTCCATATGCCTTTCGACAAATGATAGATTTAGGTTTTGGCAAAATCGGTGAAGGCGGTGCGCATGGTATTGAAAACGTTAACCTCACTTTTTTAGCGTTATTCGGTGTTGCAGTGATTTTAGGAGTCGCTACTGCCGCCCGATTTTACATGGTGTCGTGGTTAGGAGAAAGGGTCACTGCCGACATTCGTAGCGCTGTGTATTCTCACGTCGTAGAACAAAGTCCCGAATTTTTTGAAACCACACAAACCGGTGAAGTATTATCTCGGCTAACCACCGACACGACTTTAATTCAAACCGTAGTAGGAACTAGCATCAGTTTAGCCTTACGCAATATGCTGCTATTTTTAGGCGGTTTGGTAATGCTGTTTATCACTAGTCCCCTGCTGTCTTCCATCATCATTGTGATGTTGGCCTTGGTCATTTTACCCATCGTGCTATTTGGCAGACGAGTCAAGCGCTTATCGCGTGATTCGCAAGATAGAATGGCCGATGCATCCGCCTTAGCGGGTGAAATTTTGAATGCCATGCCCACGGTGCAAGCTTACACACATGAAAAAATTGAGGCAAAGCGTTTTGGTCTCAGTGTGGAGCATGCTTTTACGACCGCCATGCGCCGCATACGTGCACGCTCACTACTCACCATGATTGCGATTTTGCTGATTTTTGGCGCGATTGTATTTGTACTCTGGTTGGGAGCTCACGCGGTTGTAAATGGCGAAATGAGCGGCGGCAAATTAGGACAATTTATTTTATATGCCTCGATTGTGGCCGGTGCGAGCGGTGCATTATCTGAAGTGTTCGGCGAAGCACAAAGAGCGGCAGGTGCAACTGAACGTTTAATGGAATTACTGGCGGTACAGTCACCAATTACTTCGCCCACGTCGCCCAAAGCGCTACCACAAGCGTCAAAGAATGGTGCTAGCTTACACCTACAAGATATCCAATTTAACTATCCTTCTCGCCCCGATACGGCGGCCTTATCGCATATCAATTTAACCGTCGCGGCGGGCGAAACCGTGGCCTTGGTTGGTTCTTCTGGTGCAGGCAAAACCACGCTATTCCAATTACTATTGCGCTTTTATGATCCACAAAGTGGTCGTATTTTATTGGACGGTGAAGACGTCCGCGAGGTAGACTTACATAGTTTAAGAAACACCATTGGGATTGTGCCACAAGATACTGTGATTTTTTCTGCTAATGCAATGGAAAACATCCGTTATGGCCGCCCTGATGCCAGTGATGAAGAAGTGATCCTAGCGGCAAAAATGGCAGTGGCGCATGAGTTCATAGAGAAACTTCCAGAAGGCTATCAGGCCTTCTTGGGCGAGCGCGGTGTGCGCTTATCTGGTGGACAAAAACAAAGAATCGCCATCGCCAGAGCCTTACTGAAAAATCCGCGCCTGATGCTGCTAGATGAGGCCACTAGCGCGCTAGATGCCGAGTCTGAACGCCTAGTCCAACAAGCATTAGAAAGTGCCATGCAAGGCCGCACTACTCTCATCATCGCGCATCGTTTAGCTACAGTGCAAAGAGCCGATCGCATTATCGTGTTAGAGCATGGGCATATAGTCGAAACCGGCACCCATGCTACACTAATCAAACAAGGCGGCGTATATGCTAATTTGGCTTCCTTGCAGTTTCATCAGTTTGAGGAGTAAGGTTTATATGGTATGAATTTGTTCAACCGAGATTTTCCATTAGGATTTTTGATGATGACGGATGCACTTTTCGAGGCAGTTTTGCTGCGAATGAGGCGCCAATAGCGAGCTATTGGCAACGAAGAGCAACAAAAATGGCCGAAAATGCGCCGTCAGCGCACAAATAGCACCGC
>JAIELM010000194.1 GCA_019752975.1 Undibacterium sp.
GTTGTTCCCGCATCGAACCATACATCCAAGGTGTCGCGGTTTTTGACATACATGGCGGCATCATCACCTAGCATTTCTTCCAGCGTTAATTTTTGCCAGACTTCTATGCCTTCTTTTTCTACACGTGCCGCGATCGCTTCTAACAATTCAGGGGTACGTGGATGTAATTGGCCAGTTTCTTTATGTAAGAAAAATGCCATAGGCACGCCCCATTGTCTTTGGCGCGATAAAGTCCAGTCAGGACGATTGGCGATCATGCCGTGCAAACGCGCTTTTCCCCACGCGGGAAAAAAAGCGGTTTCATCAATCGCTTTTAATGCGGTCTGACGTAAGCTTGCACCGCCGGCGTTGGGGGTATTGTCCATGCTGGCAAACCATTGTGAGGTGGCACGATAAATGATAGGGGATTTATGTCGCCAGCAATGCATGTAACTGTGATCAAACATTTTTAGAGAGAATAGGGCGCCGGCCTCTTTAAGTTTGTCACAGATCGGTCTAGAGGCTTCCCAAATCGTCATGCCCGCAAAGAAAGGCAGCCATGAGGCAAAGCGACCATCACCCATCACAGGGTTAAGCATATCGTCGTCTCGCATGCCGTGCGCCTTGCACGACTGAAAATCTTCTATACCGTAAGCTGGGGCGGAGTGGACTACCCCTGTACCGGTCTCAGTACTGACATATTCACCCAAATACACTGGGGAAAAACGATCATAACCAGCATCCATATTGGCTAGTGGATGCTTGAATTTAATCTCTGATAAAGCAGCACCTAAACAGGTGGCGATTATTTCACCGGTCAAGCCATAATTACTCAAACTTGCTTCGACCAAATCCTTAGCCAATAACAGTAAAGTGGCTTCACCGTCACGTACAGTTCGTACTAGTGCGTAGGTGATTTCTGGATGCATATTGAGTGCTTGATTGGACGGAATAGTCCAAGGTGTGGTGGTCCAGATGACGCAATAGGCTTTTCCTTCGGGTAGCTTGGCAAGGCCAAAGGCTAGGGCGATTTTTTCAGGTTCCGCAAAAGGAAAGCCCACATCAATGGAAGGATCACGTTTGTTTTCGTATTCGACCTCCGCTTCCGCTAAGGCAGAACCGCAATCGAAGCACCAATTGACCGGTTTTAAACCGCGATACACGTAGCCTTTATCTAGCATCTGCGCGAGTGCACGGATTTCATCGGCTTCATTGCCGAAGGCCATGGTCTTATATGGATTATCCCATTCACCTAAAACGCCGAGACGGATGAAGTCGGCTTTTTGTCGCTCGATTTGGGCTTCGGCATAGGCACGGGCTTTTTCTTGTACTTCGGCGATGGGTAGATTTTTTCCATGGAGTTTTTCGATTTGGATTTCAATCGGCATGCCGTGGCAATCCCAGCCTGGAACATAGGGTGCGTCAAAGCCAGCCATAGTGCGCGCTTTGATGATCATGTCTTTTAAAATTTTATTCACCGCGTGTCCGATGTGGATATCGCCATTGGCGTACGGCGGCCCATCATGCAAAATGAATTGTGGACGGCCTTGAGCAGCTTTGCGTACTCGCTCATAGATCTTTTTTTCTTGCCAGCTCTTTACCCACTGTGGTTCGCGTTTAGCTAGGTCGCCGCGCATTGGGAAGGGGGTTTCTGTCATGTTGACCGAGTATTTGCTGGTTGCTTTAGTGCTTTTGTTTTGCTTATCGTTAGACATAGTTTTCTTTAGAAATTTCTTGAAATATTTATTGAGTGATGTATATCTGTAAGTGCTAATTCTAATGGGTGGCGCTAGGGCCTCAAATTCGATCCGTAGCCGAGCGAGCGCGTAAGCGGAAAAAATCCCGCGCCAGTCGGGCATCATTTTGTATCGCTTGTGTCAATTGATCTAGTCCCTCATATTTTTCTTCATTTCGAATTTTCTGTAAAAATTCAACCTGAATGATTTTTCCATAAGCTTCAAGCTGTGTATCAAGCACATGGGTTTCCAGTAATACGCGGCCACTGTCGTCTACAGTAGGACGCACACCCAAACTAGCAACAGCGGGTAAGGCTTGTTCGCTCAAGCCATGCACCTGTACGGTGAAGATGCCGGTTAAAGCGGGGCGTTGATGTTTGACGCTCAAATTGAGGGTCGGAAATCCTAGCGTGCGCCCGAGTTTCTGACCATGAATCACATGACCGGATATTTGGTAGGGTCGTCCTAATAGATGTGCCGCCTCTGCAAAATTACCCTCAGCTAAGGCAGCTCTGACATTCGAAGAGGAAATGCGCACACCTTGTTTTTCTACGCTAGTTAAACTATGTACTTCAAAGCCATGTTGTTTGCCAGCGGCGATCAAGCTTGCCACATCGCCCGCGCGCTTGGCGCCAAAACGAAAATCCTCACCCACAATTAAGTATTTTACGTGCAAACCATCGATTAAGATTTTTTGAATAAATTCTTGCGGGCTAAGTGCGGCAAACTGGGCATTAAAATGCTGAACAACTACTTTAGCGATCCCTGCTAGTGACAAAGCCGATAGATTGTCGCGCAAATTAGCAATACGTGACGGGGCTTTGCTCAAGTCGCCCGAAAGATGTGCGAAAAAAGCCCGCGGATGCGGCTCAAAACTCATCACCATCGCATCGAGTGCTAAGCGCTTCGCTGCTTCGCTTAATTGTAATAACAGCGCTTGGTGCCCAAGATGAACACCATCAAAGTTGCCAATCGCCAAAGCACAAGGCGCGCGAGCGGAAGCATTAGGAAGTCCACGAAAAACCTGCATAAATGAAGTGTTATTGAAAAACCTTTGATTATAAAGGGTTTTTGGACTGAATCTTAGCCAATTTTATGGGTAAATTTATTTTGCTTACGATGTATTAGCAATTGTTTGAGAATATAAACCTATGCCGATCTACGAATACTTTATAGCCGTGATAGTTGGCCGTAAGGATTGATTTTGGCTACGATTTGGCTACGTTGACGACTCCTCATAGAGATGAAAACCACCCAGTCCTTGGTCTTTTGCTTGATACATGGCACTGTCAGCACGACGTATGGCTTCTTGTGCGGATATGGAGGCATCATGAACGAAGACTATGCCTATGCTAGCTTTGCATAATATGGTTACTTCCTCTATGATAAAAGGGGAATGCAAAGCTTTGATGATGCGCTCAGCGAATTCGTTCATACTGCCTTCTGACAGTACATTTTCAAAAAATATGGCGAATTCATCGCCGCCTAGTCTTGCGACAGTGTCTGATTGTCGTACATGAAGTTTAAGAAGTTTAGAAAATTCAATTAGCAGTGCATCGCCTATCGCATGCCCGTATTGATCATTAACTTCCTTGAAACGATCCAGATCCATATACATAATCGCACATAGTTTGTCGGCGTTCTTTTTAAGGCGGGATAAAGCGTCAGCAAGTTGATCAAGAAAATATCGACGATTGGCTAAGCCAGTTAGACCATCGTGTGATGCTAGATACTGTAATTTTTTTTCGGAGAGCTTACGTTCCAATAAATTGGATACATGATGAGATACAAAAACCAAGAGATCTCTATCCTTTTCTGTGAAGGAGATTTTTGGCGTATAACTTTGTAAGACTAGGGCAGCTTTGAGATGGCCACCTGCATTAATTGGCGCACCCAACCAAGAGCAAGGGAGCGGGCCAAGTAGAGAAAACTCTTTATTCGCACTGCGTTCAATAATTTCCGAACGATTCATAACACAAGCGCGCTGCTGAAAAATCAGCCATGCCGACATGCCTGATAATTCTGCATCAACAGGACCACCTTCCGAGGTTATTTGTGGACGCGATTCATCGACAAAATAGGGAAATTCGATTTGATTCAGTGTCTCGTTGTAGACAGCGACAAAAAAAGAATTGGCGTGCATTAAGTCGTTAATGAGCTGATGAATTTTTTCGTAGACCTTGAAAAAATCATCATCTTCGTAAGTCAACGAGGCGATATTAAATATCACGTTTTGAACTCGCCTCGCGTATTCGAGTTCTGCTATAGACGACTCTAACTGAGAAATTAAATTCGTTTGCACTAGGCGCGACGCGACCATAGAGCTGATTGCGGTGAGAATTTGTATGTGGCTATCTGTGTAAAAATAACTATTTGAATTTTCACTGTCAATCACGCCTACTAATTGATCGAAGTGAATAATCGGGATCGCTAATTCAGACCCTGCCCTTAACATGTCAAAAACATAATCAGGATCTTTGCTAAGATCATTGACCAGCATGGTCTTACGTTGCATCGCTGCGCGACCCACTATACCTTCGTTGAGCCGCAAACGGAGTGGATTGTTAAGTTCTCCGTGGGTAGAGCTCTTATGGCCAAAAGCGACCCGCTGCACTAAGCGCTGGGAGGCTGGATGCCAAAGATAGATAACACAATCATCTAGACCGATTTTACTTACTACTTCGTTGGCGGTATAGGTGAGCACTTCATCGGCTGAAGTGAGGTGTAATAATGCAATGGCAAAGTCGCTCAATGTGTTGAGCACCGCATTTCTCTCTCTAAGCGCGACCATTTCTGGATCGAGATAATTTGGAATGAGGTGACTTAATTGTGGCATTGCAAGCGATCAAGTTAAATTTACTATTTATGAAAATAGGATGAGTATGGCGATACTAAACAATACTGCTGCGACCGTCAAATTAGTTGCGCGAACCAGCCAATAATGGGGTTGCACTTGACGGGCGATAAAAGTGCCAGCGAAAATCGCGAGTAAATCTGCCGGGATCGCGGTTATCGGGATCAGTGCCGAGAGTAAAAACATACTGGTAGTAGAGTTGTCTGATGCGAATTGCGGCATAAAAGATAAAAAGAAGATGATGGTTTTAGGGTTACTTAATTCAATTAAAAAGCCATTAAAAAAGAGATTTATCCAGCGCTTGTTTGCGCCTGAAGCGGATTTTACGGGCTCGTTTTGCATATTACTCATCGCATTTTGTTGAGTTTGCAACGCCGACTTTAGGGCGTCATAGGCCAGATAAGTGAGGTAAATTGCACCTAAAATGCGTATGCTCTGTAATAGTTGTGGAAATTCTGTGATGATCACAGATAGACCCAAGGCGGCGAGTAAGGCATGGCATATGCCACCTGCAGCGAGACCGA
>JAIELM010000089.1 GCA_019752975.1 Undibacterium sp.
AACGAAGAGCAACAAAACTGGCCGAAAATGCGCCGTCAGCGCACAAATAGCACCGCAGGTGCGCCTAATGGAAAATCTCGGTTTAACCTTGGAGTATCACCATGCCTATGAAATTTCTAGCCGTCCTTTTTTCCAGTGCGCTACTTTATGTAGCACCATGCGCAAGTGTAGCGCTTGCCGACACGAAAGCGTCAATCACAAAACAGCCAACACCAGAGGAACTTGTTATACGTAAATTAGATCACGATATTTTTGATGCGTTTAATCATTGCGATAATGTGAAAGAATTCGAAAAATTCTCCCATTTTCTCGCGAATAATCTTGAGTTTTATCATGATAAAGATGGGGTCTCAAATAAAATGCACATGCTCGCTAATACAAAAAAGAATGTGTGTGGAAAATATCGACGAGAGCTGGTTGAAGATAGTTTAAAAATTTATCCAATAGGCGATGACGGGGCAATGGAAGTGGGGACGCATAAATTCTGCTCTATGCAAACGGGTGAGTGTAGTGGCTTAGGTGAATTCACAACCATCTGGCGCAAAACAAATAATCAATGGCAAGCAACTCGCATGCTCAGTTACGGACACCGACCTATTGAATAGGATGTGAATAATCGACAAATGATAAGGCATGCCTATTGGATGATGGATGTTCGTGTCGCTCAGCCTCTACGAACCGATGATCAACTGAACTTGTGCGTGTCAATTACCTATGAATGAAAGTATCCTGACCTCACATTAGCATAGAAAGATTGAGCAACATGACTTCTAAAATTCGACTTTCATTATTCCTCACCCTTATGTCGGCGATCGGCATACTTCAAATAAATTTGGCGAGTGCGACGAGGAGCGAACAGACGTTTGGCACCAGCTTGGACTTAGAAGTGCCATCATTACTCAAGAAATTTTCGATATCGAACGCGTCGATAGTCAAAATTGAGGATGGAAAAATCAGCCTCAATAAAGTCTATGGTGAACAAAGTAAGGGCGTGCTTGCGACCGCAACGACACTCTATAACGTCGCTTCGATGACGAAACCAATTACTGCGGAAGTGGTATTAAGACTTGCCAGCATCCCGCAGGATATGAAGTTCAGTGCAAAATGCACAGCGCGAAAAATATCTTTAGACGAACGCATGTCTTCGTATTGGATAGACCCCGACATCGCCAACGATTCGCGCTCCGAACTGCTATCACCACGTCTCTCTTTATCACACAAAAGTGGTTTTCCAAATTGGCGTTACCAAACCAATGGAAAGCTCAGCTTTGTCCATACACCCGGAGAAATATTTGGATACTCTGGTGAGGGTTATAACTACCTCACCAAGTTTGTCGAAAAAAAATCCCATTGCACGTTCGAAGAATTAGCACAACATCTTTTATTTGATCCGCTATCAATGAAAGATACTACTTACACGAATCGCGACTGGATCAAGCATAGAATCGCGATTCCAACCGATGCCGAAGGCAAGGAATTGAAGCCGGTGATTGCTTCATCATATAACGCCGCGGATCTGCTCTATTCAACCACCACTGACTACGCAAAATTGATGGTGAGCGTCATGCAAAATAAGGGGCTGACTGATGAATTGGCGAAACAGCGGATGCAAGTCCAAACCAGCAGAAAAGACGAAATATGCAAGTCAAGCAAAAGTGTCACTTGTCCTTCTGAAGTCGGTATAGGCTTAGGATGGGAAGTGTACCAGCTTGAACACAGCGTCTATTTAATGCATACCGGCAAAGACGAAGGGATTTTCACTTTTGCCTATATCAATTCCACGACACGTAGCGGTATCGTCGTTTTCACAAGCAGCGAGAACGGTTATAAAATCATACTGCCCATACTCGATCAGATGGTCGAAGATAAGTCCTTCATCACGTTGCTGCATGCGCTCTATGGTTAGCATCAAGGTGCTACACAGGAGTTAGCCGAGACTAGTACACATCAGTAGGTAGCCACTGCGTTCTACGGTATTTTTTCGTTCCCACTTATAGCGACTTCTGCACAAACTACTGCGCCGCCGAATTTTGAATTTCCGATGCTCGTTGTGCCCTTGCACCGGTCCGCTCCTCGATTCAAACTTCGACCGCTCGCAACGGTTGCGCAGAGGTCTTTTATATTTAACCGACACTTTCCATGAGGCGCATTTTTGGCCATTTTTGTTGCACTTCGTTGCTAATAGCTCGCTATTCGCGCCTCATTCGCAGCGAAACTGTCTCGAAAAGTGCATCCCTCATCATCAAAAATCCCAATGGAAAATCTCGGTTTAATTCAGTTCATACCGTTTATTTTGCAGTTGGTCGGAATTCATCGGTTTGAAAATCAAGCCTAGCTTAAGGTGTCGCCTATTGTGCTTTTGCGGTAGCGTGGTAGCGCTGTCGCAGCAACACATAATTTAGCTCGGCTCAATTTAGACGCCATTCAAAAAAACAGCGCCACCTTTCTTATAGACTCTATCATGACAACAACATCCATCGCTTCAAGCATGAAGCCTCCACGATTGCAACGGTTTATACAATTTCCACTAACACGCATAGTGTTTGGTGTAATTTCTTTTTTATTGCCATTTTTATTGATACAAGCCGCCTCGACTAAACTTATCGATGATAAGTTGGTGGCGAAAATTGGACAGCTTTTTGGTGCCTGCGTTGGTTATGGGTGTTATTACTTTTATGCACGGCAGGTAGAAAAGCGCACCACTCCAGAACTTGCTTTATCAGGATTTTTTGGTGAGTTTGGTTTAGGTTTCGCAATTGGCGGTATCTTGGTTAGCGCATGCATAGCCGTTATCACTTTAATGGGTGGTTTTCAAATTACTGGAACATCCAGCGTGAACCTTATTTTTGTTCCTCTCCTCATGCATTTAACCATAGGATTGATCGAAGAAATCATGCTGCGCGGCGTGTTTTTTCGTGTTGTCCAGCAGTCTTTAGGTAGTTGGCTCGCACTGCTGGCCTCGGCGGTTTTATTTGGTGCAATGCATCTAGTCAACGACAATATCAGTATCTTGGGATTTGCCAATATCACTGCGGCGGGCTTGTTGCTCGCTGCAGCCTTTATGGTGACTGGTCGTTTATGGTTGTGTGTGGCGATGCACGCTTCATGGAATTTCTTTCAAGATGGTATTTTTTCTGTCGCCGTATCAGGTCATGAAGCGCGAAAAGGTTTGTTTCTAGGAAAAATGACAGGTCCAGACTGGCTCACCGGTGGTGCATTTGGTATAGAAGGATCGGCGATTGCCTTAATAATTCTCGTCGCAGCGACAATATCATTGCTGGTTCTGGCCAAAAAACAAGGCCGTATCACACTACCTTATTGGAAGCGGGCAGTGTAATTGTTGTTAAGTGAAGTGCGTCTACGCTGGAAATCTGACTAAGGTTGCTTCAGTTCAGTATGTGGCGCACCCAGCACGACGATACTATCCGTCGTCAGGAAGTCCTTCAAGTCATACAAACGATTAATCGACAATTCTGTGAGCGCCTGTCCCGATAACAAAAGCTGCGTGCCATCCATCAGAAAAATATTCTCTTGCAAGATCATGCCTGGACGTAGCTTGCTTAAGGGAATATCGTAGCTTCCCAAGTTTAATTTTTTTTCTACGGTTTTGAGATCCTGTGTCGCAGCGGCTAGATTGAGCAAAGCATTGGCGGCTAAATTGGCACCTAAAGTCGTCAATGGATTTGCGACTAAGTTGGCAGTTGAATTTGTTTGGTTGGATAAAGCTTTAAATTCTGTTCCCACTGCTTCATAGGCAAATGGGTGATGTAAATGAAGTTTTTCCGACATCGCCTTTTCAATTTTTTTCTGCATCTGTCCTGACGTAAAAGGCTTGTTCAGGAAGCCATTAATATCTAAGGCCAGCGCAGCACCTAAAATTTCTGTTTGTGAAAAAGCGGTGATCACAATCACCCGGGTTTCGCGCTTGGCCAGCGTGCGGCCTGCTCTGAGCATCTTGATAAATTTTAAGCCATTCATATTCGGCATATTGACATCGGTAATAATCAGATCGAAGCTATGAAATTCAAATAATTGTGTAGCGGCTATCGCACTTTCTGCTTCTACGATGTCGTTATAGCCCAAGTCCCGAAGGACAGATACGATGAGTTCTCGCATGAACTCGTCATCCTCGACGACCAGAATACGATTTTGACTTTCATCTGGCACAGATGAGCTGCTGACTTCTACTTGGCTGACATAATCTTTGACGAATGTGAGAAAAGCGGCCTGTTCCATGGGCTTAGCGATGAAATATCCTTGGACAGTATCGGCGCCCATCATCTTGAGCGTATCCCAATCCCGCTGTGTTTCTGCACCTTCGGCAACACTTTTGATACCTAGCTTGTGTGCCAGATCGATGCTCGATTTCACCACGATGCTCATTTCCGGATTGTCGGTACAGTCTTTAACAAAGCACTGGTCAATTTTGAGTTCGCTAAACGGAATTCTGGTCAGTTGTTGCAGACTCGAATAACCTGTTCCATAATCGTCAATCGAAAGAGCAAATCCATGCATGGATAAACGTGCTAGATTTTCTAAAGCGATGGCAACTTCAGTCATTACCGCCGACTCGGTCATTTCTAAAACGATGCAATCTGAATCGATGCCTGCATCGCTGACGATCTCGACAATTTTTTCAGCTAGACCTGCTTTATCTAAAGAGCATAATGAAAGATTGATAGAGATGGCGAGTCGATAGCCCTGTTCTATCAATGATTTACAGGCGGATGCGGATTTTTCTAACATCATAAAGGTTAGGGCATCAATATCCCCACTTTGTTCTAATAACGGAATAAAAGCATATGGACTAATGACCCCATGTTGGGGATGGATCCAACGCGCCAAGGCTTCGGCACCGACCAGCCGACCTGTGCGCATATCAATTTGTGGTTGAAAGTAGGGCTCAAACTGTCCAGCATGAATTCCTTCTCGAATTTCCGCTATCGAAAAAGACTTTGCATCATGTGGTTGTTGCCATTTACTGATCAATAAATCGTGCCGATTCAGTAGTTCATTTAAGCGTTCCAGGGTAATCGGCTTTTCTATGGTGCCCAGTAGTTTAATGCCGTGCATT
>JAIELM010000303.1 GCA_019752975.1 Undibacterium sp.
GCTGTGGCGTGGTGCATCCTTGCGATGGCGAATCGATGCGAGGTGCGATTGCATCGATGCAGCGCGGCTTAATCGAAGCCATTTTTATCGGTCCAGAAAACAAGATCCGCGAAATTGCTGAACAAGCGGGTATTGACCTGTATGGCATACAAATTGAATCGGTCGAACATAGCCATGCCGCCGCTGATCGAGCAGCGGAGATGGCGGTATCAAGAGAAGTAGAGACCCTGATGAAAGGGAGTTTGCATACGGATGAATTAATCCACGCGATAGTTTCTAGGACGGAGCTACGCACTTCCCGCCGTATGTCGCATGTCTATCGCTTTGATGTGCCTACTTACCACAAGCCTTTACTTTTGACCGATGCCGCACTTAATATTTTTCCCGACTTGAATATCAAGGCTGACATTATTCAAAATGCGATTTCCTTCGCCAAAATTATGGGCGTAAGCTTGCCGAAGGTTGCGATTTTGTCGGCTGTGGAAACAATAAATTCCAATATTCCTTCAACCATTGATGCCGCAGCTTTGTGCAAAATGGCGCAACGCGGCCAAATTACCGGTGGCTTATTAGATGGCCCCTTAGCTTTTGATAACGCCATATCGGCACACGCAGCGCTGATCAAAAAAATCGAATCTGAAGTCGCGGGCGACGCTGATATTTTGGTAGCACCGGATTTAGAAGCGGGCAATATGTTGGGCAAACAATTGGAATATCTCGGCGGCGCCATGGTCTCTGGCATTGTGCTTGGCGCACGTATTCCGATTGCGCTCACCAGTCGCGCAGATGGTTTGTCAGCACGTTTATCATCGGCCTTACTGACTAAATTGGTGGCGCATCATAACCGTATTGCGCGTCCATAACTGTAGAGGTTTATATGGCAGTATTAGCGATTAATGCGGGTTCTTCCTCCCTGAAATTTGCGCTGTATCCGGTGCAGGAAGAGCATATTTTTCCTGCACTACTGATCGGTGTCATCGAGGGCTTACAACCGGGCGGTCAAATGAAGTTAACTTGGCAGCACGGTGGTCAATGCCATGAACAGGGCTTACTGACCGATCACAAGGATCCATTTGACCGCGCCCTTCAGTCACTGCAAGCTCTACTCGACGATGTCATGCACATCGAATTGAAAAAGCAGGGTAAGGACATGCAATTACTGGCGATTGCACATCGCGTGGTGCATGGCGGCGAGAAATATCGGGAAGCCGTATTAGTCGATCAAAATGTGCTCAAGGACCTTTCCATTTTATCGCCTTTAGCGCCCTTACATCAACCGCACAACTTAGCCGGCATTACTGCCTTTATGCGTGCTTTTCCGATGGTGCCACAGATTGCCTGTTTTGATACAGCGTTTCATTCAACTATGCCAGAAGAGGAATATTTATTTGCGATCCCCTTAAAATTTAACGCCCAGGGCATACGTCGCTATGGCTTTCATGGTTTGTCCTACCAATTTGTCGCCAATACCTTGATGAGCTTGTCCGATAGAGCGCATGGTCGAGTCGTCATGGCACACCTGGGCAATGGTGCTAGTCTGTGTGGCATGTTGCAAGGGAAAAGTCATGCCACAACAATGGGATTTTCTGCGCTAGATGGTCTGATGATGGGGACACGCTGTGGATCGATTGATGCCGGTGTTGTGTTACATCTTTTGGCCAGCGGCTGGACTGATTCGCAAGTGCAAGATTTATTGTATAAGCAAAGTGGCTTGCTGGGTGTTTCTGGTATTTCCGCAGATATGCGTCAACTCTGTGCAAGTGAGGAGCCGCATGCCAAGCTCGCAGTACGGATGTTTAATCACCGCGTGGTACGCGAGATAGGCGCTTTAACAGCGTCCTTGGGTGGCCTCGATCTCATCGCATTCACCGGAGGCATAGGTGAACATAACCATGTGTTACGCGAAAATGTTTGCCAACAATTAGGATACTTAGGCATCGTATTAGATAAGGAAAAAAATACGTTAGCCAACGGCACTACAGTTGCCTGCTTAAGCACGCCAGAGAGCACCATAGAAGTTTGGATGATCCCCACTGACGAGGGATTTGTCGCAGCCCAAGCGGCATTGAAATGGATACCTCAAACCGAACGGAAAAGTGCGATCAGCTAAACGAATTAGACATGTCGATAGGTGTACTGGTTAAGGACACCTAAAAAATTCAAAATGCTAAGTCAGGCTATGCGCAAGAACAACTATCTCCGCTAAATTCGCGATGTCATCTAACTGCCATTAAATTGTCACGAAGTCGTCACAAAATCGCTCTACTCTAGCACCTAGACATCTAGACATCTGGAGTGCCACATGATTAGTCGCGGTAACGGTGAAGCAGTGTATCTACAAGTACGACGTCAGCTTGAATCAGAAATTCGTGCCAAACATAAGCCCAATGATGTATTGCCATCTGAAGTTGTGCTGGCCGAGCGCTTTGGCGTCAATCGTCATACTTTGCGACGCGCGGTAGATGGTTTAGTAGCCGATGGTTGGGTCGAGCGACGTCATGGCCACGGCAGTTTTGTCCTCGGTGAACCGATCAATTACAAGATCAGTCAACGCACTCGTTTTACAGAAAATTTCGCTGCGCTTGGTAAAAAAACCGAAAGCATCGTGATTCGAAAAATTCGTATCGATGCAAACGGCGGTATCGCCAAACAATTGGCGCTCGATGCAGGCGAACCTGTGATTTGGATAGAGACCTTGCGATGCGTAGAGCAGCAACCATTTTGTGTCATTTCGCATTACCTGCCAGCGAATCTGGTGCCTGGGCTCATGTACGACTACCAAGGCGGCTCCCTGCATCATTTTTTAGAACATAACTATGGCCTGCGTTTGCAGCGATCAGAGAGCTTGATTTCGTCCAGTCTGCCACAAGGCGACGATGCCCGTTATTTATGTATGCCTGCCCACAGCCCAATCTTACGCGTCAAGAGTGTCAACTTAATTGAAGACAGTAGTACCCCGCTCGAATACACCATAACGCGTTTTCGTGCAGACAATATGCAACTACGCATCACGACCTAATTTTCCGTAACGAACCACCACCCACAGGAGATATTTCATGACTTTTCAATTTGGCCGTCGCGCCTTCACCATCGCCAGTCTTTCGCTGACTTTGTGCGCCTCACTCTTTATGCAAGCACCCGCTTTGGCACAAAATGACGGCAGCGCCGCCAAGCCTTTGCGCGTGGTCTTGATTCCCGCTGATGGCGGTACCGAAGACGGCACCAAGAAAGATTTCGAACCCGTGTTCAATGCGATTTCACAAGCGACAGGTCTGAAGTTTGATTTAAAAGTGGGTCAAAGTTACGGTGCAGTGGTGGAAGCCATGTGTAATGGCGCTGCGGATATCGCTTGGTATGGACCGGTCAGCTATTTGCAAGCACGTGGTCGCAATTGCGCAGAGTTGTTGGCCTTGGCGGTGCGTCATAACGAGTCGATTTATTACTCTGGTATTTTTGCGCGCACCGAAGCGGGCATCAATACTTTGCAAGATCTCAAAGGTAAAAAGATCGCGTTGGGCGACGTGAATTCCACATCGAGTTTTAACGTGCCGGTAGCGATGATGTTGAAAGCGGGTGTTACACCTGCCAAAGATGCCGCATCACTGGTCATCGCTGGCACCCACGCCAATGTCCTCAAAGCTTTGGCAGAAGGTTTGGTCGATGCAGGTGGTGCGTCTTTCGATTCATTTGAAAAAGCGGTGAATGCCAATGCCATCGATCCTAGCAAAATCAAAGTCATCGCCAAAAGCGCACCGATTCCTTATCCACCATTGGCGATGCATCCTAAATTGTCTGATGCGGTGAAAGCGAAATTGCGCGAATCTTTCGCTAACGTGCACAAACTGCCTGGCATTAACAAAGATCAGATTCGTGGCTACGGTGGCACCAAGGTTGATAGCTACACGACCAACGTCAACGAAGCCGATATGGCAGCCGCGGCAAAAATGTTTGAAATGGTGACTGAGCAAGTCAAGCTCGACATCATGAAAAAAGCCGGTACACGTTAAAAAAAACTGCAGCATACAGGATGAGAACCAGGGGACAGTCATGATTCAATTTAATAATGTTGGTAAGACTTGGGACGACGGCAGTTGTGCCTTGAAGTCGATTAGTCTAAGCGTTCCCAAAGGTCAATTCTGTGTGGTGCTCGGTCCATCGGGTGCGGGCAAATCGACACTGCTACGCACCATCAATGGGCTATGTATTCCTAGCATCGGTCATATCATGATCGATGGCGACACGCTCAGTCAAAAGAACCAACAGCGTTTGCGCCAACGTGTCGCGATGGTGCATCAGCACTTCAATTTAAGCTTACGTTTAAGCGTGTCTGCCAATGTGCTCACAGGCGTGCTGGCGCAAACATCTTTGTGGCGTTCGCTATTGGGTTGGTTTAGTCCTAGCCATCGTCAAAAGGCCTGTCTCTTGCTGGAAAAAGTCGGACTCAAGCCTAGGCATTTGCAGCGTCGTGCTAGTGAATTATCTGGCGGTCAGCAGCAACGGGTTGGTATTGCTCGCGCCTTTATGTCTGATCCAGAAATCGTCTTGGCCGATGAACCTGTAGCGAGTTTAGACCCCAAGATTTCGCGCGACATTTTGCAGTTAATCAAAGACACGGCGAGTGAACGCAACACCACGGTGCTATGCAGCTTGCATCAAATTGATTTGGCCCGCGAGTTCGCCGACAGGCTTATCGGCATGCGCGATGGCGTCATCGTGTTTGATGGCACACCGGCAGAATTCACCGACGAGATGCTGCAAAAACTCTACGCAGGTGCACACTGGGACGATGAAGCAACATCAAACAACCAAAACGACCTTGAGGAAAGCACGCGCAACAACATCACTCATCTTGCACAGCAGGTCGCCGCATGAATCCAACTCACCATACCGAAGTCACGATGAAACCAATTCCCGTTCCACCCAAAGGCAGTGCGGTGTTGTGGAAATTGGATCAACCCTATCAAGCCAAACATTTCATCTTCGTTCTGTTGATATTGGTGTTGCTGATTTACACCGGCAAGCGTACCGAGATGGATCGCATGCTGAGCATGACCGGGCAAGCGATAGG
>JAIELM010000084.1 GCA_019752975.1 Undibacterium sp.
TGGGTCTTAGACTTCGTGGTCAGAAAGCAGATTTAAGAAAAATATTTTTGTACCTAACATTAATTGTTGGCTTCATCGTTGGCGGCATCGCAGGTTCAATTTTGTTCGTAAAATATCAGTTCACAGCAATACTGGTTCCTTGTGTAGTGACAGCGGCAATTGCGATAAGCTATTGGTTTTTCCAACACTATCAATATCGAAGTAAGTCCGGCAGTCAATAAGTCGCCCAAGCACGTCACCCAGGCACGTCACCCAAACAAGTCACCCAAACAAGTCACCCAAGCTAGTGGGTGGCGGCTTTATGGATAGTCGCAATCGACGCATGCTTCACCATCGATGTGCCGATTGTTGTGAGTAGCTAGTACTGCAATTACAATGACACACTTTGCGCCAAGACGTCTGTCGTATCCATCACAAAACTCAGCGCCAATTGTAGGGTCGAGGTGCTGCCAGTTGCTCTCGCGAGTACTTCATTTTCTCCGCTTGATCCTAATAATTTTTTCGTTTCTAGTAAATGAGCGAGACGACGTGCTACCGCTTCTCCAGTGTCGATTAGCTTGACGTTATGTGCAGTGCCTAGCGTTTCTACGATAAGTTTTTCGATGATATGGGCAACGAAGGGATAGTGGGTACAGCCTAGCACCAAGTGATCGACGTTTTGGGCTAGTAGGGGAGGGACGTAACGGTGAATTAATTCTATAATTTCATTTGCTGCTAGGTTGCCTTTTTCAATTTCATTGACTAGGCCTACGCAGGCTTGGGGAATGAATTGAACCTGAGTTTCTTGGCTTAACGTTTGCTGTAGTAATTTAAATTTATTGCTTCGTAACGTGCTTTGGGTGGCGAGTACACCAACGACCTTACTTTGGCTATGTAGTGCCGCAGGTTTTAAACCCGGTTCCATAGCGACTAAGATTAACTCGGGATAGCGTTGCCTTAATACTGCAGCTGCGGCGGCAGTGGCAGTGTTGCAGGCCACGACCAGCGCTTTGATATTTTGAGCGATAAAAAAATCGGTAATTTTGATGCAGCGAGCGATGATTTCTTCATCGCTTTTTTCGCCATAAGGCGTGTAGTCCGAGTCGGCGATGTACAGCCATTTTTCCTTAGGTAATTGCGCGCGCAGATGCTTAAGGACCGATAGTCCGCCTATACCAGAATCAAAGACGCCAATCGCGGCGTCTTTATCGAAGTGCTGAGTGTTGGTTAAACTAGACAACAGGAATAATTCCTAACTTGGCTTGCCATTCTTTTGGTCCAGTATTGTGGACTGATGTGCCGTTGGAGTCGACCGCTACTGTGACTGGCATATCGGTGACATCAAACTCATAAATGGCTTCCATCCCCAAGTCAGCAAAGCCAACTACTTTGGCGGATTTGATGGCTTTAGACACCAAGTAGGCCGCGCCACCAACTGCCATTAAGTAAGCTGACTTATGTTGTTTGATGGATTCAATTGCGGCCGGCCCACGTTCCGCTTTACCTATCATGGAAATGAGTCCCGTTTGTTCTAGCATCATGTCGGTAAATTTATCCATGCGGGTAGCAGTGGTCGGGCCAGCTGGACCAACTGCTTCATCTCGTACTGGGTCGACGGGGCCTACATAGTAGATCACACGATTGGTGAAATCGACAGGCAAACTTTCGCCTTTGCTCAGCATATCCTGTATGCGCTTGTGTGCTGCGTCGCGACCGGTCAGCATTTTACCGTTGAGGAGCAAGGTTTGACCTGGTTTCCATGAGGCGACTTCGGCTTTGGTTAAAGTATTGAGGTCGACTCGCTGAGATTTTTCGGTGTCGGCTACCCAGTGTACGTCCGGCCAAGTAGATAATGCTGGCGGTTCCATATACACAGGACCTGAACCATCCATTACAAAGTGAGCGTGACGTGTTGCAGCACAGTTTGGAATCATTGCCACGGGCTTGGAAGCGGCGTGAGTAGGATACATATTGATCTTTACGTCGAGCACTGTGGTCAAGCCACCTAAGCCTTGTGCACCTATGCCTAGTGCATTGATTTTGTCACATAGTTCAATGCGTAGTTCTTCAGTCTTGTTCCTCGGGCCACGTTGTTTGAGCTCATACATGTTGATGTCTTCCATTAAGGATTCTTTGGCCATCAACATGGCTTTTTCTGCGGTGCCGCCTATGCCTATGCCTAGCATGCCGGGTGGACACCATCCAGCACCCATAGTAGGTACAGTTTTCATTACCCAATCGATTACTGAGTCAGATGGATTTAGCATGACAAACTTGGATTTGTTTTCGGAACCGCCGCCTTTGGCCGCGACTTGGATATCCACAGTATTGCCCGGTACTAGTTCCATATGCACTACCGCTGGGGTATTGTCCTTGGTATTTTTGCGATCAAACAATGGGTCGGCAACGATGGAGGCGCGCAACACATTGTCTGGATCGGCGTAGCCCTGACGCACACCTTGGTTGACGGCATCAATAATGGATCCTGAAAAACCTTCAAAACGCACACCCATACCGATTTTCATAAAAACATTGACGATACCAGTGTCTTGACAAATTGGGCGTTTGCCCTCTGCGCACATGCGCGAATTTGTCAAGATTTGAGCAATCGCATCCTTCGCGGCGGGACTTTGTTCTACTTCGTAAGCACGCGCTAAATGCGCAATATAGTCCGCTGGATGGTAATAGCTAATGTATTGTAGTGCGGCGGCGATGGATTCGATCAAATCCTCGCATTTAATGATGGCAGTGGCTGTCATAATGGGTTTGCTAGTGATGAAATTGCTCGACATTTTACACCCTTGTCGTGGTAGTGTCTTGCTTGAATTGCTTGAAGATAGGAGTGATACCAGCAATGAAAAAATAGCTTTTTCCTTTGACTGGCCTTAGAATGAGCCACAAAATATTCACGAAATTAACATGGAGTTCACGATGTCCGATTCACGCATTTTTCCACCCGCAATCCATTTTGAGGAACAAGCTAACATTAAAGGTATGGATGCTTATCATGCACTATGTGCTGAAGCTTCCGAAGACTACGAAGGCTTTTGGGCGCGTCTGGCACGTGAACAATTGATATGGCACACCCCCTTCAGTAAAACGCTGGATGAATCTAATGCGCCTTTGTATAAATGGTTTGAAGATGGCCTTTTAAACGTCTCGTATAACTGCTTAGACGTGAATTTGCAAAAGGGACTAGGCGATAAAATCGCACTGATTTTTGAAGCCGATGACGGTGAAGTGAATAAAGTAAGTTACCAAGAATTGCATCAAAAAGTCTGCCAGTTCGCCAATGGTTTGCGTTCTTTAGGCATCAAAAAAGATGATCGCGTGGTGATCTACATGCCGATGTCAGTTGAGGGCGTGGTGGCTATGCAAGCTTGTGCGCGTATAGGTGCGACTCACTCAGTGGTGTTTGGCGGTTTCTCGGCGAAGTCGCTGCAAGAACGCATCGTTGATGTGGGTGCGAGCCTAGTCATTACCGCGGACCAGCAGGTACGTGGCGGTAAGCATCTACCATTAAAAGCGATTGTGGATGAAGCCTTGGCGATGGGCGATTGTGAAAAAATATCCAAGGTCGTGGTGTACCAACGCACAGGCGGCGACGCGCCGTTTAGTCAAGAACGTGATATTTGGATGCATGATTTGGTAGCGAATCAAGCGCTTACCTGTGAACCAGAATGGGTTAGCGCGGAACACCCATTGTTCATTCTTTACACTTCAGGTTCGACTGGTAAGCCCAAAGGCGTACAGCATTCTTCTGGTGGTTATTTGTTATGGGCAAAATTGACCATGCAATGGACTTTTGATACCAAGCCGCATGACGTGTTTTGGTGTACCGCAGATATCGGTTGGGTTACTGGGCATACCTATGTGGCCTATGGTCCACTGGCGGCGGGAGGTACTGAAATCGTGTTTGAAGGTGTGCCAACTTACCCCAATGCTGGTCGTTTTTGGAACATGATACAAAATCACAAAGTCAGTATTTTTTACACTGCGCCAACGGCGATACGCTCATTGATTAAAGCAGCCGAACTGGATGCTGGCAGTCATCCTAGTCAATATGATTTAAGTTCTTTGCGTTTATTAGGGTCAGTCGGTGAACCAATTAATCCAGAAGCTTGGATGTGGTACTACAAAAATATCGGTGGTGAAAAATGCCCCGTTGTTGACACCTTTTGGCAAACCGAAACCGGCGGGCACATGATCACTCCATTGCCTGGTGCAACTCCTTTGGTACCAGGCTCATGCACTTTACCCCTCCCGGGAATTATGACTGCCATCGTGGATGAAACTGGGCATGAGCTGCCGAATGGACAAGGCGGCTTATTGGTTGTAAAACGCCCTTGGCCTTCTATGATTCGCACCATTTGGGGAGATGATGCACGTTTTATTAAGAGCTACTTCCCGGACGAGTTAGGTGGTAAAACCTATCTCGCTGGAGATGGTGCAATTAGAAATAAAGATACCGGTTATTTCACCATTACCGGACGCATCGATGATGTGCTTAATGTTTCCGGTCACCGTATGGGCACTATGGAAATCGAATCGGCTTTAGTCGCTAATCCTATGGTGGCAGAGGCCGCGGTCGTGGGCAAGCCAGATGACACTACAGGTGAAGCGATTTGCGCTTTTGTGGTTTTAAAACGCAGTCGTCCAACCGGAGACGAAGCAAAAAAAATCGCCACAGAACTACGTAACTGGGTCGCCAAAGAAATCGGACCGATTGCTAAACCGAGAGAAATCCGTTTCGGCGACAACCTCCCCAAAACCCGATCAGGCAAGATTATGCGTCGTTTATTGCGGGTATTGGCGAAGGGTGAGGAGATTACCCAAGATATTTCTACCTTGGAGAATCCAGCGATATTGGAACAACTGAAAGAGGCACAGTAGTTTCAAACGAGATTTTCCCTTAGGCGTACCTGCGGTGTTATTTGTGGACTGATGGCGCATTTTTGGTCATTTCCGATACTCCTAGGTTTCAATGGTGAGCTAACGACGCTTCATGCGCAGCAAAGCTGTTTCGAAAAGTGCGTCTATCATCAAAAATCCTAATGGAAAATCTCGCTTCAAAAAATATTCTC
>JAIELM010000180.1 GCA_019752975.1 Undibacterium sp.
ATATAGCTAATACTGCGTGCATCAACGCCAGATCGTTGTAGCGCATCCTGTACCAATTGCGCTTGCGAATTGGGATTAGGAACCATGTAACCATTGGTCTTACCGCCGGAGTTCACAGCACTTCCCTTAATGACGCCATAGATATGGTCACCATCGGTGATAGCTTGTTGCAAGGTTTTAAGCACCATAGCACCAACTGCTTCACCATCGACAAAACCGTCACCATCGGCTGCAAACGATTTACATTTATCTCCTTGCGAAAGCATGGTCAACGACGACAGTTCGATCAACTGATTCGGCGAGACAATCAAGTTAACACCACCAGCAAGCGCAATCTCGCAACTACCGCTACGCAGACTTTCTAAGGCCAAATGTACTGCCGTCAAGGACGAAGAACAGGCGGTATCGACCGCCATAGAAGGGCCTTGAAAATTAAACAGGTAAGACACCCGATTCGCAATCGACCAATACCGGCTACTGTCGTTGTAATGTTCATTCATGACTCCTACGAACATACCCACTTTTCGACTCTGACTTAGATTGCTGGGTGTGTATCCGGCGTCTTCGATACTGGCATACGCTTCCTGCAAAAACAATCGCTCCTGCGGGCTCATCAATTCTGCTTCACGAGGAGAGATGTTAAAAAATAAGGGATCAAAGCAATCAATGTCTTTAATAAAGCCCGCCCACTTGGTGTAGGCTTTGCCGGAACTATTTTTTTGCTCGTCAAAAACCTGACTGTGATCCCAACGTGCAGCGGGCACTTCACTAATACAATTACGCCCTGCTGCTAAATTCGTCCAAAATTCCGTCACATTTTCCGCTTGCGGGTAGCGCCCCGATAGACCGATGATCGCAATATCCAACTGAGCCAACTGAGCCAATTGAGCCAATGGAGTCGTTGACAAAGGAACGCCCGCCGATGCCCTACCCCAACTCGCACGCCCACGACGTGTAGGCAGGAGGGACATCGTGGACAAGCTTGGCTTAAACTGAGGTACCGATGCATTGACCGATTCTTTTGCAAGCGGTGTCGTGGTATTTACCGTGTCTAGCCCAACCCAGCGCATCATTGCCGCCACTTCCGTCTGAATGAAATGATCCACTAGCGCATCGATATTCTGATGCTCAAAAAATAGCGTGGTAAGCACAGGTTTGCTGATACCAATATCCTTGAACACCACACGCAATGCGTTACTCAATTCAAGCACTAGGATGGAGTCGATACCGTATTGATCAAGGTTAGTACCAGCCTCAATTTGATCTACTGACATCTTCAAGGTTTGACCGACGAGTTTCTTAAATTGCAGTAGACACTTGTCGCGCAAGGACGCAGTAATTGAGGCATTGGTTTGCTGAACAACGACACGATTGATCGATGCTGCTGAACTTACCGACATCGCCGGACTCGTGATCACTTTGGCTGCCACTGTTTTTATCGCGGGCGTTATCACTGTTTTTGTCGCTGTTTTTGTCGCTGTTTTTGCCACTGCTGCGGCACGTTGCGACACCACTCCATCGCTTTCAGCCACAATCACTTGTTGCCCTAATTTGTGTGCCGATTCAGCTGGGAAGAAAACCTGACGGTAGCCCTCTTCGAGCAATACGTCTTGCCAATTTTCTGATGACAAACTTGGACAAGCCGGGATACGCAAACTTTCATCCTCATACAACCACCAACCATCGAGCAAACCAAAAGTCAGATGTGCCCACCATTCAAAACTACTCAATTCGTTGAGTAGCAACAGGCCATTGCAGCGCAATGCGGCCTTGGCATTGCGCAAGCTCTCACGGATATCCTTAGTCGCGTGTAATACATTGGTGGCGATCACCACATCATAGCTCGCAGCCTCAATCTGTTGACCTGCTAGTGGACTAGCGACGTCAAACAACCGATAGGCTAGATACGGATAATCCGGGCCGTATTTATTCTCGGCGTGGAGTAGGAAAGCACGTGACAAATCGGTATAACAATACTGCTCTATGTGAGCAGCATACGGTGCTAGACGCGCCAGAACACGAGCGCTGGTACCACCCGTTCCCGCGCCAATTTCAAGTAAGCGAATGCGGGCTGAAGGATCTTGTTGTAGACGCAGCGCAATGAAGGCGAGAAGTTTGTCACACAATACATCATTAAAATAATCAGCAACGGCATTACCACGATAAATCCCTTCCACCAAGTCCATGCTGGAATTGGGAAACATGATCGCCGTAGCGGCAGTCTGTCCCCGCAAGATAACGGGTAAAGAGCGCAGCATGGTTTCAACCAACAGCACTTGTGCACGTAAATTAGGATCGCTATTCCATACGGCTTTACGCTCATCCCATTCTACCCACGCCAACGTTGGCGAGATTGCGGCTGCATGTGCACACCAAGCATCGTTTGCTAACGGCGTTAATAGACCCGCTTGCACTATGCATTGCACACTATGTGCTAGCCAGCGTTCGTAACCAGAGCGCAGCCCAATTTTCGCCGCAGCATCGGATAGATTACTCACTGCACCCACTGGCGCAAACAATCCTAGGGCATACAACTCACTCCACAATATTTTCAAAGATGCTTGGTCTATTTCTTGTTTTTGTTGCGCCAAAGTCGCTGCGTCTACTGGAAAAACGCTAGCGATAGCTTGTTGAGCCAAATCATTGCTTAAGGAGGCAAAACGCGCATGATGAACAGCGACATAATTGTCACCAATTAAGGCATGGATACCCGTTTTATTCGCCGTGGTTTGCTCCGAAGTCTGAGCGATCAGTTTAATAAAACCCATTTGCGGCAAGTCGGCGGACATCAGACTTTCGATAGCACGCATACCTTCTTGCGGCTCAATCGAACCTATGCCCATTTGCGCCATACGCTCGCGATAAACTGGCGAAGCTACCACACCGACACTACCCCAATAACCCCAATTCATTACTCTGACTGGATACGGTAAGCGCTTGGCCAATTGCAAGCTGTAGGCATCTTTAAACGTGCACCCCGCCGCGTAATTACTTTGTCCAGCCGCTTTGATAAAACTCAGCAAAGAAGAACAAAACAACATAAAGTCCAAGGCCTGCCCGCCAAATACCTGCTGCATCCTGACACTGACGTCGATCTTGGCGGACAAACCCGCTTGCAATCTTTCTTCGTCCATCTGTGCCAAGCTCTTATCAAGCAAGACAATGGCGGCATGCACAACACCGTGAATATGCGGAAAACGCGTCAAAATTTGCGCACGGGCATGCTCCATTGCGGTACGATCGGCCGCATCAGCCGCAATATACAGAGGCGTGCCTCCCAACGCACCTAGTCGTGTTTGAGCCTCTAAGATCGCCTCGTCTGCAGCACGCCGTCCTATCCAAACGATATTGGCCTGGAAGTTGCGTATCATGTGTTCGCTCCACGCCTGACCGATACCGCCTGCCCCGCCTATCACTACATACACGCCGCCTTGTCGGTATAAGGGTGTGCTTGAAGTGTCACTAGCAAGACGTACAGCTTGTAATTTTTGGTAAAACCATTGACCAGAGCGCCAAGCCAAGGCATCGCCTTGTGCATCATAGGGAAGCTGAAATAAATCTTCCCACGGCCATGCGGCCTTCTGTGGGAGATCAAGCAAACGCACCTGCCAACGGCGTAACTCTTTGGTCATAGATCCAATAAAACCATGTACGCCAGCATGTGCAGGAAGAATAGTGTCACTCGGGTGCACAGCTTGCGTTTGCGTAGTCAATATCGTCCAGCTCAAAGCACGTTCAGCAAATCCCAGTGCTAACAAAGCTTTTACCAAACGGAATCCCCGCAACAATCCGTTCTGTTGAGCTGCAATGAGCGCTTCCGCATCGTCTCCATTGCCTTCATTGCCTTCATGATCTTCATTCTCAATGCGATCTTGCTCATGAGAAGAGCCACTAGCATCGGCATCGACGACCCAAATGAGATGATCGATTGCAGCATGGATGGCAAGCTGTTCGCGGAATACGGCTTCAATCTGTGCGATCTGCGCTCCCTGCGCTAAGCTGAGTATGGTCGCGTTGGGATAGTGCTTGAGTATCTGTTGATACTGCGCAGGCTGAGCATCAAGCACCAACACACGTGCTGTCTTATCGGGCAATCCGAGCATCGCAACAGGACGCACGACGTCCCACACGGGTGCCAGTAGCTGCGCTCCATCCAATGCCAGCGTAGCCGATTGAATTGGCTCATTGTTAGCTCGACCTGCCAATGCCAGAGCACGCATACTAAACTCTTTAAATCGAATGCAAACCACACCATTTTCGTCACATAAATCAATATCGATTTTTTGCACATTATCGTTCGCGGAGCTTCCCACGCTGTAACGCACTACCGCCCACATGTGATGAGTACATGGTGCCAAATCTTCTAACGCATTTAAAGCAAAAGGCAGCATCAAAGATATCGACGCTGTCGAAGATGTACCCAATTGCAAGCCTAACGAGGCCTGCAAAGCAGCGTCGAGCAGGCTAGGATGTAATTGATAACGTTGGGTGTCGCTCTGTAATTGGAGTGAGGTGGGTAATGTTACTTGCGCTAATACCTGCTGCTCTCCAACAAACAGCTCGGTCAAACCTTGAAAACTTGGCCCATACTGCAAACCTGCTTGCCCGAAGCGGGTATAACATTCTTCAGCACGCAGATGCGTTTGCTGGTATTGCTGACGTAAGGCGGCAAGGTCGTAGGTGACGGATGTATTTGCATCTACCTGTGTACTTACTAGCACCACACCTTGGCTGTAGCTTAGGCTTTCACCATTTGCCGTATCACTATAAATCTCATAGTTGAGTTTGTACGCGAGTTGGTCACTGAGATCCTCATTCTCTTCTGGATAAAGCGCCACATGCAAAGTCAAACCTTCGGCATCGACAGCAATCGGGCGTATCCATACAATTTCACTTAAGTTGATTTGACAAGATACGCCTATGGTTTCAGCTACCGCGCTTCGCGCCATTTCCAACTGCGCTACACCGGGTAATACGCGCACTCCCTGCACCACATGATCGGCAAGGAAAAACTCGTCGCCAGTCAGGCGGGTGCTAAAGCGCAATCCCGACAAATCCGAAG
>JAIELM010000423.1 GCA_019752975.1 Undibacterium sp.
TTTTGGCAAAATGACGCTAGAAGATTTCAAATTTGTTGTAGACGTACACTTGATGGGCAGTGTGCATTGCTGCAAAGCGGTTTGGCCGATTATGTGCGCTCAGGACTATGGACGTATTATGCTCACGACCTCCTCGTCCGGTCTATTTGGCAATTTTGGGCAAGCCAATTACGGTGCCGCAAAAATGGCCTTGGTAGGCTTAATGCAAACGCTCTCCATCGAAGGTGCTAAGCACGATATTCGCGTCAATTGTCTAGCGCCCACTGCTGCTACCCGCATGACCGATGGCCTCATGCCAGAGGCAATGTTAGCTGCCATACAGCCTAGCGATGTGGTTCCCGCGATGCTAGTACTCGCCTCCTCAGAAGCACCCAATCGCAGCATACTTTGCGCCGGTGGCGGCAGTTTTGAAGCTGCACACATTAGCTTAACTAAGGGTCTGTATTTAGGTCGCGGTGATGAGGTAGCAGAACAATTACTGGCGCAATTAACGCAAGTAAAAAATTCAGAAGGGCAAAGCATTCCTGAGAATGGCTTTGCTCAAGGTCATCAAGAAATAATGGGCGCGATGGCAGCGAAATCATAATTACTTCGCACAAGCGTTCACCGTCAAATTCGCCACCGCGTTATACCCTAACACGCTCACAAAATATTCCCCCGTGCTTGGTGTATTGAGAATGCAATTTTCCGTTCCGGTTGCGCCCGTACTCTTGCAATCGGACAACGTGCTGGTTGGACGTGCGCCTTTTTTAAGATACAGATCAGCATCGCCACTGGTCGTGGTAGTTGACACCGTGAGTTTAGGGAAGGCACTGCTTAAGGGAAGTTTGAAATGTACCCAGGCATTGGCAGCGACGCTATTGACGACCTTGGACTGGCAATTGATGAGCGCGATTTCTGGGGTCGCGCTAGTGGCGTCGTTATAGGCAGCTTGTCCACCAACAACAGGGAGATTCATCGTGGTACCAGCAAGGTCCATCGATAATTGGGTACCGGCTTGTGGCCACAAAGTCGAATCTCGGTCACTAGACATCAGCATGATAGCCAGCTGTTTACCTGCCGGAATTTGCCTATCATTGGGTTGCATATCAAAAGTAAGGTTGACAAAATTTCCCGGAACTAGTGGCACGCCAACTGCCTTGAAATTATAGTTGCCGCCTTGCGTCAATGATTGATAATTTTGCGGATCTGCCCAACCGCGTGAAATCACACCAACAATCCCCGCTGAGCCAACGGCACTACTATCGAAAGGAAGTGTCACCAACCATACGGATAAATTTGCCGCCGCTTTACTCGAAGCTAGGCGTAAACTGATTCTTGGTGTGCCAGATAAATGCAAGGTTTTGGTCAATACTGGCGTGGCGTAGAGTAAACGATTCGGGGAACTACTAGCTGCGGCTAAACTGGAACCACTGTATTGCACATTGTCCGTCAGTTTTTCTACCGTGGAGCTCGATAGAGGATTTATGCTCAAATTGGCGATATTGGCACCGCCTGCTGCGGGATACAGCTTCACGTAACTTGCACTAGGATTGGGGTAGTTGGCGTACGCGGTGGCTGTACTGGCTCCCTCACGCACAATCATGGCGCGTGGATCATTTTCTACGCCATTGACTACACCGTAGAGGTAATGTGAAAACCACTTGTTCATCATTTCCATCGTAGGTGATCCACCGTGACCACCCATGTGCAAATAGAGTTGCGCTGGTTTACCTAAATTTTTAAGGCCTTCATAAATGCGTATGCTGTGTTCTGGTACCACGTTGTAGTCATTTTGACCGTGCGCTAATAAAGTGGCGGCCTTGATGTTGCCGATTTTATTTAATAGGTCACGTTCCGCCCAAAAATCATTATAGTCACCGTTCCGTCTATCCTGCCCCGCCGTAAGTTTTCCGTCCCTATAGATGCTATTGCAGTAGCTACGCTTTGCAGGATCACCACTATTGATGTAGTCATACAAAACATCCACATCTTCGCCCAACCAACCGCCAGGATGACGCACCAAACCATTGCTGCGATAGTAGTGATAAGAGGAAGTATTTGGCGCTACTGGAATAATTGCTTCTAGACCTGCAACGCCAGTAGTGGCGGCCGCCAACGCCAATGTACCGTTATAAGAAGTACCTGTCATACCCACTTTACCGCTCGCCCAAGTGGCCAACACTTCAGCACTGCCTGTCTTGCTGGTATAAGCCTTAGCGCGTCCGTTTAACCAATCTACTACCGCCTTGGGTGCCAATTCTTCTGGGCTATCGCCCACAGTAGGACAACCACTAGAATACCCAGTTCCCGGCGCCTCAGAGTGCACCACCGCAAAACCACGTGGCACCCAAGTACTGACCAAGCTATTGGAAATGACGGGCGTGGTCGGCGAATAAGGTACTGAAGGATGAGAGCGCGGCGGTGAAGCGGCTCCCAATTCTTGATTCACATTCCAGTAATAACTTGAACCGGGAGCGGTGCCAGAATAGTAGGGCGAAGACTCATAAATCACCGCTACTTTTAGTCCTTCTGTATTGGTTTGTAGGGGACGGGTCACATCCACATGAACTCGATCTTTCTTCCCGTCACCATCGGTATCAAACTCGGTTTCCACCCAGAGTTCTTGTTTTATCCACTTAGTCGAATCATTAAAACCAGTTACCACTTGCGCTTGACCATTGACAAAGACAGGAACGGTTTTGGTTTGTGTAAACGCCGTCATGGGTAATAGAAAACTCAACACAACTAGCTGTGTATGGAGGAATTGTTGTTTCATTGGCGACCTCTTTTCTGAAGAAAGAGGTAGTAAAACAGGTTTATTTAACTATTGATATATTAATTAAATATTTAAAATACTTCTCGGAAAATCCTGCATTTATCAATCGTAAGAATATTCCGTCATATGACTTATTTTGAAATAATCGAGGATAATTTTCTGGGACACGCCTTAGAATTTACATTTAAGCTCATTTTTATAAAAATTAACTTTACTTTTAATGAGCTAAAGAATGTCGTTTTTTCTCCTTATTTTAATTGTCCATACGGCGATAAAATGCCTCTTCCAGTCAGTGTTAAATAAAGTTCAAGCTCATCCTGAGACCTTCTGCACAACTTAATGCGCGATTAAATTTTGCGCCCGCGGCACTCGGCGCCTCTGCGCAAACCTTGAGCGCTCGTAAGCGCTCGTAAACGGATTAATTTTACGTATAAAAAAAGCCCGAATTTTTTCGGGCTTTTTTTTTAATCAATGATTTTAAAGCGTGGATCATCGGGGTCAATCGACAAAATTCCCTGTGCTTCTTCCTTCATCTGGGTTTCTTGCGAACGCTGTTCCGCCTGACGTTTTTCCGCCAAATAGGCGTAAATATCGTTGACTAAGGCTTGGCAACCCTCATGATTCAAAGCGGAAATCTCGTATACCGGGCCCTTCCATGCGAAGCGTTTAACGAAATCTTTCACGCGGGTTTTACGCTCCTCTGGGCTGAGCATATCAAGCTTGTTCAAGACTAACCAGCGCGGTTTTTCATACAGTGACTCGTCGTATTTACGCAGCTCTTTGACTAAAGCTTTATTCTCTTTGACTGGGTCAACATCATCGTTGAAGGGAGCCAAATCAACGATGTGCAATAACAAGCCTGTGCGCTGTAAGTGCTTTAAAAACTGCACACCCAAGCCGATGCCATCGGCGGCGCCTTCGATCAAACCTGGGATATCGGCAATCACAAAGCTCTTTTCGTGACTCACTCTCACCATACCCAAATTAGGATGCAAGGTGGTGAAAGGATAGTCAGCAATTTTTGGTCTGGCGTTGGAAACGGCAGTAATAAAAGTCGATTTACCAGCGTTTGGCAAACCCAGCAAACCTACATCAGCCAAGACTTTTAACTCAAGTTTGAGCTCGCGTCTTTCACCTTCTTTACCATCGCCACGTTGACGTGGTGCGCGATTGGTAGAAGATTTAAAATGGATATTACCCCAACCGCCTTCGCCACCTTTGGCTAGCAAGACTTCTTGCCCGTGCTCAGTAATATCAGCGATGAGTTCATCGGTATTTCTATCGACGATTAAGGTACCGACTGGCATGCGTAGATGGATGTCGTCCGCGCCCTTGCCATAGCAATCAGCACCGCGTCCATTTTCGCCATCTTTGGCTTTATGTAATTTGGAAAAGCGAAAATCCACCAAGGTGTTGATGTTGCGATCGCCGACCGCGAAAATACTGCCACCTTTGCCGCCATCTCCACCATCTGGACCACCAAAGGGTCGGAATTTTTCACGACAAAAAGACGCAACGCCATTGCCGCCATCTCCTGCAATTACTTCGATACGTGCTTCGTCAATAAATTTCATTTTGTCGCCCTACTTAAAAAATGGTGCAAGCGTAATGCTTAGTCAACGATTAAACCCCCGAACACAGAGATACAGAGATGCAGAAAAAGACAAGAGAAGCTTTTCGCCCCCTCACTTTTCCTCTGAGATCTCTGTGCTGAGGGACCTAAAGGTTTTAGAATCATAGTCCGAAAACTAAAAAGGCTCCACCAACGGCAGAGCCTTTTTTACGATAACAATGATTACAACAGCAAATTAAGCTGCTACAACTGTTACTGTTTGACGCTTTAACGCGCCCTTGATAGCAAACTGTACTTTGCCAGTAATCAAAGCGAACAAAGTGTGATCTTTGCCCATACCGACGTTTTCGCCAGCGTGTACACGAGTACCGCGTTGACGAACGATGATACCGCCAGCATTGATTGCTTGGCCGCCGTAAACTTTAACGCCTAAGCGTTTTGACTCTGAATCACGACCATTGCGCGTGGTGCCGCCGCCTTTTTTGTGTGCCATTTTATTAGCTCCTTACATTTTCGGTAATCTGGTGAATATGCGTAAATTGATTCTTAACGCCAGCAAACTGAAGCCTAAGCCGCAGTTTAATCTGTAAATTAAGCGTTAATAGAAACGATTTGCAGTTCAGTATAGTTTTGGCGATGACCTTGGCGCTTTTGGTAATGCTTACGACGACGCATTTTGAAAATGCGAACTTTGTCGTGACGACCTTGGTCGATTACCTTAACTAGCAC
>JAIELM010000248.1 GCA_019752975.1 Undibacterium sp.
CTTAGCTAAATTAAGCAACTGTGAAAAGCAAGCCGAAGACTACCTTGGACAGGCGGAAGATCTAGCGTATGTGCTTCAACATGAACGACTACTTAAAGACATCAAAGTTGCGAGATCGACGCGAAAAAAACAACTGAGAAGCTAACATGGAGCAAATGAGGTGGGGCAGAATATCAAGCACATTAATTTATTGAAAGGCTCCAGAACCAACACATCAAGACTCAACATCGTCTATTTTTAACTTCTGTATTGAATAACGTAACTGCCGAAAACTGACACCTAATAACACTGCCGCTTGAGTGCGATTATTGCGGGTTTGTTTCAAGGCTCTACGTATGACTTCACTTTCGACCAATTCTAAATAAGTCGGCAGAGAACATGGCAAATTGGGCGCTTTAAACACATCTGAGGTGTTTACAATGATGGCTGGTGATTTTTCAGCCATAGATGCATCAACTAACTGGGCATCGGATGCTAGCTCATTGGAACGCTCACTTTGCATGAGCATTTCGGGCGCTCTCGCTACTACATTGGAACGTAGCGCCAGATCGATTACGGCAATACAACCATCATCAGCAAAAGCGGCTGCACGTTCCAAAATATTTTCAAGCTCGCGCACATTGCCCGGAAAATCGTACTGCTGCAATGCTTGCAAAGCCTCGCTTTGAAGTGAGAGCGGATAGGCAGGATTTCCTAGTTTGAGAAGTATGCACGCCGCCAAATCCGCCAGGTCACTTAAACGCTGACGTAACGGCGGCAAAATCAATTCGATGACATTTAAACGGTAGAACAAATCTTGCCGGAACTTTCCATTGGCGACGCAATCAGCCAAATTCTGATGTGTCGCGCTCAAGATTCGCACATCCACGGCTTCTTCTGCGGTCGCACCTACTTTGCGTACTCGACGCTCTTGTATTGCGCGCAGCAATTTCACCTGCATCGCTAGCGGTAAATCGGCGACTTCGTCGAGCATTAATGTACCGCCGTTGGCCGCTTGAAAGAAGCCATCCCTATCTTCATTGGCCCCCGTAAAGGCGCCTTTACGATAGCCAAAAAATTCTGCCTCCATGAGCATCTCTGGAATCGCCCCGCAGTTGACTGCAATAAAAGGCTTGTCAAAACGTGTGCTATTTCTATGGATTTCACGTGCTGCTAACTCTTTTCCGCTACCTGACTCTCCGGTAATCATCACCGGTGCCATGCTACGTGCCAGACGTCCAATTTGAGTGCGCACATGGACGATTTCTGGGGATTGACCGATCAAGAAGGATGGACTCGAAGGCTGAGCCGGAACCAGGCTCACTTCCTCGTTCGCCTTGGTACTATGTAATTGCAAGGCGGCGCGCACCAATTTGCGCAATTGATCCAAGGCCACTGGCTTGGTCAGATAATCAAACGCACCCGCTTTCAGCGCAACGACCGCATTGTCAGTACTGCCGAAAGCGGTAATCACCGCGATCGGAATATGCTTGTACTGCTCATTGACTTCATCAACAATTTCAAGCCCAGAACCATCGGGCAAACGCATGTCAGTCAAAATCAAAGAATAGCTTTGCTTGGCTAGTAGTCGACGCGCGGCTTGCAAATTCTCCGCCGTATCCACATCCAAACCCATTTTGATTAGCGTAATTTCCAATAACTCACGCAGATGCGCTTCGTCATCAATCACTAAAATACGCGGCGTTCTGTTTGCTTCTTTGTCGCTCACAATCATGACTCCACCGAAGAAAAATTGATGACAAATCTTCCGCCAGGTCCAATGCCCCGTTGCGAACTTTCATCATTTCTATGCTCATAATCAAGCAGGGCGTGATTATTCAAACACAATTCGCGCGCCATATACAGGCCTAAGCCTGTTCCCTTACTCGAAGTCGTATAAAACGGCTCAAATAGATGCGCTCGAACCAATGCCGAAATGCCCGGCCCATCGTCTTGTATATGTAACTCACGTCGATTACCGGATGAAAAGCGTATGATCAATCGGATACTCCCCGGCGCACCACTGGCGTAACGCAAGGCATTAGACAAAAGATTAGTAATCACCTCGTGTAAATGTCCAAGATCAAAACTGACCAAAAATTGCCCTGTATCTGTAAGCTGAATTTGTTGTGGCGAAATGGCTCGGGTCTCGACAAATTCTTGCACGATCTCTTTCAATTGATCCATCAACAAAAATGGAGCTACGTGATGCTGCGCTTTGCGTGACAGCTTCAGAATATCTTCGATCAATTGATTCAAGCGCGCCACGTTATCGTCCACAATTTTAAACAAACGCATCGCTTGCGCTTCATTGAGCACTTTAGCCGCAACGTCTTCACTAAGCAAAGAAGAGGCATAAGAAATGGAGGACAGGGGATTACGCACTTCGTGTGCAATGCTGGCGGTCAATCGCCCCATCGAGGCCAATTTAAGTTGTTGCGCTTGATTCTCGATGTCCGAGACGTTTTGCATAAAAATAAGGGTACATGGACTGGTTTGACTGGGCAACTGCTCATCGTCGATCAAGACAAAACGCAGCTTCAAATGCGTCACTGCTTCGTAGGGAGCATCGGCACCAGAAAATTGATGGGTTGCATGCGAATCGACAAAATGCCGAATCACCACAAAAGAAGCGCCTTCGTTTTGTAACCAAGTCGTGGTATTAGGTGACAACCCCGCACGCCAATGATCTAGCGCCTCAGCAATCGGCTCCAACCATGGAATTTGTCGTAAGCGTAATCGCTCGCGCGTATGTGAGCTAAGTACCCCTGCGCCAAGGATGCGCTCGGCGGCTGGATTAGATTCGAATAATCGTCCCTCTTGATCGACCACCAAAACCCCCCCATCCATGTCTGCGATGACGGTGCGATTAATGGCCTGCTGCAGGGCCAACTGCGCGCCCCTTTGACTCGCCAACTCCTCTTGGCCGATCAAACGTTTCGCTAGGTGATTCAGGATCAGTACTACTGTGAAATACGCAGCACCATATAAGCCAGCTTGCGACAGCGAGCTTCCCTCTTCATTCTGTAAAATTTGAAAAATGTTCACCAACAACAAAAACAAGGACACTGCCGAAACAAAAAACAAACTCCACAACAGTGGCGCCAATATCCCAGCCCCAGCCAAGGGAAACAAATACAGAATTACCAAGCCACTTTTAATTCCACCGGCGCCCACGTACAAGGCAGAAACCAGCAATAGATCAACACTAATTTGCACCACCAATTGCAATAAAAAGTGGGTAGTCCAACGTAATTTAACCACCACAAAAGCACAGGCACAGAGAAAGTATCCCCCAGCCATAAGTCGCAAAATGAGGCTTCCGAACTGCCATTGATCTCGCCCAGTCCATAGACTGGCATACACTAACAAAATCAGCGCCACCACCACGCGTGAGATGTTCAAAGTTTGCAGTGAGCGCCACACACTCAAACGGACCGACATCGCTGTATGCGGAAAATCAAAAGCGGGACTTTCGGTCAATTTCATACTCAGCTTCATACTAAGATCTAAAATCCGTTTTAACCTCATTAAGCTCGATATCGCTCGTCGCATGCTGCTGACAACAATAAGTTTGCCCATGATGTATCAGCGCCTCGGAGGCTGGCACGTACATTTGGCAAGACTTACAGCAAACCATGGTTTCGCCGCTGCTAGCACTAGCGCCAGAACTATCGCTAGCCCCAGTTTGATTTGAACCAGCGCCAGCCCTAGTTCCACCTAAGCGTTTACGTAGCGCCAATATCACCAAGATCGCTAACACTATCCACATCAGAAGTCTCAACAATAGACTCATGACAAACTCCTATGCAATACCACTTCCAAAACAAAGCGGCTACCAACGTAAGCCAGAAGCAAACTCAAAAAAGCCAACAACGTCATACGCAGCACAGCCTTACCACGCCAGCCACGCCATTGCCGCCCCACTAATAGCAAAGCAAACAAGAACCACGAGAGAATAGAGAACGAAGTTTTATAATTCCACTTAAAGGCAACACCCAATACCTGCTCAGAAAAAATCACTCCTGACAAAACTGTCAAACTCAAAAATACAAAGCCTAAACTCACCAATAAAAATAAAATATGTTCCATTTTAAGTAAAGCTGGCAAACGGTCCAATGCCTTAGCTAACCATAACCACGACCCCGTCGCTGGCATTCTTGATTGCCGCTGTCTATGTAAATGTAAATCTTGGACATACATCACCAGTGCATGAAAAGCGGCAATCGTCAATGTGCTATAGGCCAACACTGCCACGCCTATATGCCACGGGAACATTGCCGGCTTACCCGACAAAATGATGACATTACCGGGGAAAAATATTGGCAAAATAGAAGTCAAAGTCGCTTGCGGCAACACCAGAAAACGCAAACCTTCGACCGAAAAATTACGATTCTCCACCAAATAAACCAAGACCGAGACCCAGATCGCACTGGACCACATTAAGGCAAAACCTATCCGCAATGTCCCCGGCGCATAAACCCCTAGCCCTAGCGTCAAACCGTGAAGACACCACGCCAGCGCAGTCAAACCCATGGCTAGGCGCTGACGCTCACTGTTAATAAACGGGCAAATCACATACAATAGTGCCGCCGCAAAAGATAAATAAATATGCATGCGTCAAGTTTACACTAAGTTGCGCATTCTTTTTTCGCTATTAATCCAATGAAACACACTTTTAATGGAGCACCAATGAAAAAAACACTCTTGGCCCTCGCAAGCCTGTCCGCACTAGCAGGATTTAATCAGTACGTCCTAGCCGATGAGGGCATGTGGATGCCGCAGCAATTGCCACAAATTGCCAAACAATTGAAAGCCGCTGGCCTCAAACTCGATCCCAAAAATCTCACCAAGTTGACCGAATTTCCAATGAATGCGATTGTCAGCTTGGGCGGTTGCTCTGCCTCTTTCATTTCACCCAATGGACTAGTGGCTACCAATCATCACTGTGTGTACGACAGCGTGGCGCGCAATTCCACGCCAGAGCGCAACTTACTGGCAAATGGTTTCTTGGCAAAGACTTTGGCAGAAGAATTACCAGCCGGTCCTGGCTCACGCATCTTCGTCACG